>DATCXH010000221.1:0-4688 GCA_036565925.1 Vicinamibacterales bacterium | reverse complement strand
GGGCAGCATGTTCGCGGCCCGATGGTCGGGCACGAGCTGGCAGGACGCATTCGTTCTCGGAGCGTTGATGAACACCCGCGGGCTGATGGAGTTGATCGTCCTGAACGTCGGGCTCGATCTTGGCGTGATCACGCCGACGGTGTTCACCATGATGGTGGTCATGGCGATTGTGACGACGATGGCGACGACGCCGCTGCTCAGTGTGCTGGTGCCCGAGGCGACACTGCGCCATGCTAGCATCTCGCCTCAGCCATCGGGCTCATAGGAGACTGTCCATGCGCACACTCACCGCCCTCGTGGTCGTTCTCACTGCGTCTATCGCATCGGCGCAGACGCGTTCGGTCTTCATCGAAGAGTTGACCTGGCCGGAGATCAAAGAAGCGCAAGCTGCGGGGAAGACATCCGCGGTCATCGTCGCCGGCGGGATCGAGCAGAACGGGCATCACATGGCACTTGCCAAGCACAACGTGATCGCCCGATACGTCGGCGGGCAGATTGCCGAGCGATTGGGGAACGCGCTGGTCTATCCGGTCGTGCCGTTCTCGATGGCCGGTGACCCAATTGAGAAGACGGGCCACATGCGGTTGCCTGGGACGATCTCGCTGCCCTCCGAGGTATTCCTCGGCGTGATCCGCGGCGTGGCGCTCAGTGCGATCTCCGCGGGTTTCAAGAACGTCTACGTGCTGGGTGATCACGGCGGCGGACAGTCGGAACTCCGTCTCGCGGCAGAGACACTTGATGCCGATTGGCGCGGCAAGGGGGTTCACGTCTATTACATTTCGAACGCGGGCGCGGGGCAGCGCGTGAACGCCTACCTCAAGGAGAAGAAGATCGCGCCTGGCGGTCACGCCGGCGTGGCCGAGAGCGCGCAGGTGATGTTCCTCGATCAGCAGAAGTTGATGCGCAAAGACAAGTACGCGGTGGCTGCTGCGGGGCCCGAGAGCGTGACCGGCACCAATGGGGATCCGGCGCTGGCGACCCCCGAGATGGGCAAGATCTTTCTCGACATGAAAGCCACGGATGCTGTCGAGCAGATCCGCAAGGTCACGACGGCGACGAAGTGATGCGCACTCGGCTTCAGATCGGGTTCCTCGCGCTCGCGCTCGCTGCGGCGTCTTCCGGCATCAACGCGCAGGAGTGGCCGCGTTTCCGCGGCAACGATGCGGGCGTTGCACCAGACGATCCGGCGTTGCCGGACACCTGGTCGCAAACCGAGAACGTGGTCTGGACGAGAGCGATCCCGGGCATCGGCTGGAGTTCACCTGTGGTGTGGGGCGACCACATCTTCGTCTCGACGGTCGTCAACACGACGCAGCAGGAACCTCCGAAGCCAGGCTTCTATCTCGGGGACTGGCCGGCCTCGTCTGCACCGCATCGTTGGATGGTCTACGACATCGATTTTCGGACCGGTGCGGTGCGTTGGGAACGGGAGGTCAGCAGCCTGCCACCAGGTAAAGCGAAGCATCTGAAGAACAGTTACGCGTCGGAAACTGCCGTCACCGATGGCGAACGCGTGTACTTCTATTTCGCCAACGCGGGCATCTTTGCGTTCGACTTGTCGGGTAAGCCTGTTTGGTCCAAGTCGATCGGGCCGTTCAAAACGCGGAACAACTGGGGCACCGGCGCCTCACCCGTCCTGCATCGCGACCGCATCTACATCGTCAACGACAACGACGAGCAGTCGTTTGTCGCAGCGTTCGACAAACGGACCGGCGCCGAAGTGTGGAAGGTTGAGCGGAAAGAAGGGACGAACTGGACGTCGCCGTTCGTCTGGGAGAACGATCAGCGTACGGAGCTCGTGACCTCCGGATCGGATCGAGTGCGCTCGTACGATCTCTCAGGGAAGTTGCTGTGGGAGTTCTCGGGGATGTCGTCGATCAGCATCCCGACACCGTTCTCGCGGCACGGATTGCTCTACATCAGCTCTGGCTACGTCGCCGACGCGCAGCGCCCGGCGTATGCGATTCGCCCCGGTGCTTCCGGAGATATTTCGCTCAAGCCCGGTGAAACGACCAATCAATTCATCGTCTGGTCGGCGCCGACCGGGGCACCTTACAACCCGACCCCGATCGTCTACGGCGACGTCTATTACACATTGTTCGATCGCGGGTTCTTCACCAGCCACGATGCGCGCACCGGCAAGGAGATCTACGGACGCCAGCGCATCACGGCTGAGGCGAGCGGATTTACCTCGTCACCGTGGGCGTACAACGGCAAGATCTTCGCGATGAGTGAAGAGGGCGACACCTACGTGATTCAGGCTGGACCTGAGTTCAAGGTGCTCGGCAAGAATTCGCTGAACGAGATGACGCTGGCGACGCCGGCGGTGGCGCGCGGCAGCCTGATCGTGCGTACAGCATCGAAGCTGTACCGTATTTCGAAGGGAACAACGAAATGAAACGCAAAGGGTCGGCGGTGTGGAAGGGCGGTCTGAAGGACGGCAATGGTACGGTGTCCACTGATAGCGGCGTCCTGGCGAACACGCAATACTCATTCAGCACACGATTTGAAGACGGCAAGGGCACCAACCCTGAGGAGTTGATCGCGGCGGCGCACGCCGGCTGCTTCTCGATGGCGCTCTCGGGGCAGTTGGGCAATGCCGGCATGACGGCGGAGAGCATTGCGACGACTGCCACGGTCAATCTCGAGAAGACCGACGCCGGCTTTACGATCACGGCGGTGCATCTTGACGTCAAGGCCAAGATTCCCGGCGCCGACAAGGCTGCCTTTGACACCGCGGCGAACAACGCCAAGGCCGGATGTCCCGTGTCGCGCGTGCTGAACGCGACGATCACGATGAACGCGACGCTCGAGGCCTGAACCTAATGGCGATGCCGACCTTCGCGAAGCTGAATCTGAAGGACCAGACGGAGATCGTCGTCTTGAATGCGCCGGCGAGCTTCGAGTCTGAATTGAAGTCGCTGAAAGACGTGACGATACGGCGAGACGCGAAGGGCGGCGATGTCGGGTTCGCGATGGCCTTCGCCATCACACAGAAGGACGTCGACACCCTCGGCCCTCAGATGGCGAAGAAGACCAAAGGCGACGCTGTTGTCTGGTTCGCGTACCCGAAAGGGTCGTCGAAGAAGTACAAGAGCGAGATCAATCGCGACAGCGGGTGGGCGGTCATGGGGAAGGCTGGCTTCGAGCCGGTCCGCATGGTGGCGATCGACGAAGACTGGTCGGCAGTGCGCTTCCGTCGCGTCGAGTTCATCAAGGCGATGAACAGACCCGATGAAGTGCGGTTGACGAAGAAGAAACGGTAGCGCGGGGCTTGAGACCCCGCCGGACACGGTGAGGTGCTGCCATGAAGAGTCTCGTGGTCGCCGTCATAACCGTCGTGCTCGGTGCACCACTGGCTGCACAGTGGCTCGAGCACAAGACACCAGGCATTCCTCGGACGCCCGACGGCAAAGCGAACCTCACTGCTGCGGCACCGCGCACCCCTGACGGCAAGCCCGACTTCTCGGGGCTCTGGACGAAGTTCTCGCCGAAATACGCGCGCAACGCGGCCGCCGATCTGAAGCGGGAAGAGATTCGCCCATGGGCGCGCGAAGTGGTCGACGCGCGGCGAGAGAACCTTGGCAAGGACGGCATGCAGATCCGCTGTCTTCCACTGGGCCCCGCATATCCCACCTCTGGCGACTCCACCGGTTCGGAAATGGTTCGCATCGTTCAGACGCCGCAGCTGATCGTCATGCTCAATCCCGATCTCACGTATCGCCAGATCTGGATGGATGGCCGAACGCTGGAGGCAGAGCCGAATGTGTCGTGGATGGGCTACTCGGTCGGTCGTTGGGACGGCGACACGCTGGTCGTCGAGAGCTACGGCTTTCACACCGGCACATGGCTCGATCGCGACGGCAACACCCATTCCGACAAGCTGCGCCTGACCGAGCGGTACCGTCGTCCGAACTTCGGCACCCTCGACGTCGAAGTGACGTTCTCCGATCCCGAAGCTTATACACGGCCCTGGACCGCGAAGGTCTCAGCGCAGTACACCGCCGACACCGAGATGCTCGAGTGGGTGTGCAATGAGGGCGCGGGCCGCAGTCTGAATCATTGGGTCGGGACAGCGTCCGACGATCGCAAGAATGAAGTTCAGGTCTCGCCGCAGGTGCTGTCGCGATACGTCGGTACGTATGTCGAACAGCCGCCGTACTGGAGAGGCGTGCAGATCGTTGGCGCGGCCGTCCCGTCAGGACGCACGGTCGTCATCACCGTGGCTGACGGCAAGCTCGTTGGCAACATGGATGGTCGAGGCGACCAGGTGCTGATTGCCTCGTCTGAGACGGAGTTCTCAGGTTTGTATGGTCTGGGCGTCGAGTTCCTCGACGCGGGAAAGGGCGGGCTTTACGTGAAGCACGTCTCGGGCAACTACCGGTTCGCGCGGAAGTAGACACTCCCTGGTCCTTAGTTCTTGGTCCCTGGTCCGTCCTGTAGTCCTGGTCCGTGGTCCGGGGTCGTAGTCCACGGTCCGCACGAAGGACCAAGGACGGACTAAGAACCAAGAACCAAGCACCAAGGACCAACTAACCCAGCACGTAGACGCGGCCGTCCTGCGATCCGATCACCAGCCGTCCCGCGGCCACGGCCGGCGACGCCGTGAGCGCGGACCCGGCGTCGAACTCCCACAGCTTCTTGCCGCTCGCCGCATCGAGCACATACAGACGTCCGTCGCTGGAGCC
>DATCXH010000514.1:0-2853 GCA_036565925.1 Vicinamibacterales bacterium | reverse complement strand
CTCGAAGAGAAGCTCGGCGCGCGGTTGCTCAACCGCACGACGCGTCGACTCAGCCTGACCGAGGCCGGCTCGGAGCTGTACGGCCGCAGCGTGCGTGCGCTGGCGGAGATCGAGAACGCAGAGTTGGAAGTCGCGCGGTTTCAAACCGAGCCGCGCGGGCTGTTGCGCGTGTCCGCGCCGATGAGCTTCGGCATCCTGCACCTCGGCCCGGCGATTCAAAGCTTTCTGACGCGTTTTCCCGGCGTCACGCTGGAGCTGAACATGGACGATCGCCAGGTGGACCTGGTGGAAGAAGGCTTCGACGTCGCCGTGCGCATCGGTCGCCTGCAGGACTCGAACTTGATCGCGCGCAAGATCGCGCCGGTCCGGCAAGTGCTGTGCGCTTCACCGGATTACCTGGCACAGCGTGGCGAACCGGAGCGGCCGGAGGATCTGCTCGAACATCGCTGCATCCTGTATTCGCTGCTGAGCGCGCCGCGCGAATGGCGACTTACCGGACCGGACGGCGAGTTGCACACCGTACCGATCAACGGCTCCATGCAGTCGAACAACGGCTTGGTGAATCGCGCCGCAGCCCTCGCCGGCGGCGGCATCGTGCTACTGCCGACTTTCTACCTGGGCGAGCAGCTGCGCAGCGGCGCGCTGAAGCCGGTGCTGTGCAAGTTCAAGCCGCAGGAGCTGGCCGTTTATGCCGTCTATCCCGAGCGCCGCAACCTGATGCCGAAGGTGCGGGCGTTCGTGGACTTCCTCGCGACGACGTTCGGGCCCGAGCCGCCTTGGGAACAGGGCTGGACCCTGCCGGAGTGAAACGGCAGGAGTGAAAAAAAGAAAGGGCGGCTCTTTCGAGCCGCCCCTGAACGGTCAACATCCCCCTGACGCTTACCTTTTACTCCGCACCGAACCGCTTGCGCAATCCCAGTTTGTAGGTGCGCCCAAGCGCGCTCGAGGTGAACGGATCGTAGGACAGGTCCAGGCGCGCGAACGACGGGTCTTCGTCTGTGAAGTTCTCGACAGTCAGGCTCAGGGTCGTCTCCCACGGCAGCTGCAGCAGGTAGCTCAGGTCGTGAAACATCGTGCTCTCGATGGTCTGGCCGCTGGTGATCGCCACCGCTGGATCCGCCAGCGTGGGGTTTGGGCCCACGTTCGCCAACGAGGGCGAGAACTCCGCCACGCGCTGATCGAAGTAGTCATCGATGTAGGTCATGGTGTAGCGGATGTTGTGCGGCCCGTTCGAGTACTGCGCGAACACGTTGCCCTTCAGTTGCGGCAGCGGGAACGCGACCGTCTGATAGTTCAGCTTGCCCGCGGCGTCGAACGCCGGCAGCACCTGATTGCTGTCGACGATCGAGGCTTCGATGTCGTAATTCAACACGTACGTGCCATTGAGCCCGAGCGTCGCGGTGCCGCCCGCCATGTCCCAGTCGAACTGCAGGCTCAGGTCGATACCGTCGGTCTTCACATTCGGCCCGTTGAACACATTGATGTCCAGGCGCTGGATGTTGGCCGTCGTGCAGTCCAGGTCGGTGATCAAGCCGTCGTTGGCGCCCAGTCCCGCGGCATTGCCGCCGTCGCGAAACGCGAACCGGCCCGCCAGCGGATTGGCAATGCCGCCGATACAGGTGGAGCCCGTGCCGAACACGAAGCTGGTGATACCGGCGACCGGCTCGTTGACGATCTGGTCCTCGAAGTCGAACGACCAGTAGTCGAGCGCAGCGTTGAGCCCGCCCGTCTTCAGCAGCATGCCGACGTTGAAGGTGAGCGCGCTTTCGGGCTTCAGGCCCGGATCGCCGAACGTGCGGATCGCACGGAACGTGCCCGCAACGTTCTGCAGTGTCGTCACGCTGTTCGGATCCGCCTGCTGTAGCGCCGGGCCGCGGAATGTAGTTCCTACCGAGCCGCGCAGCGCGAACGAATCGACCAGCTGCCAGCGCAGCGACAGCTTCGGATCGAACGTGTCGCCGATGCCGCCGCCGTAGTCTTCGTAGCGCGCTGCCAACTGCGCCTGGAAGCTGTCGGTGATCGGCAAGCTCAACTCGGCAAACACCGCCTTGATGTCGCGGTCGAGATCGCGGTCGGCTGCACCGCCCAGAAACAGCAGGCCACCGGTGGGCGCGGCGAGCTGCAAATCGGTGCACGGATCGGGCCCGAGAATGTCCGTCTTGATCGAGTTCACGCACGGCGTAACGGCGAAATTGTTCAGATCGCTGTAAGTCGCCGTGTACGTGTCTTCACGGTACTGCACGCCCGCCGCCCAGCCGAGGGCTCCGCCCGGCAGGTCGATGCCGGTCGTACCGCTCAGCACCGCGTCGAACACTGTCGTGCTGGTCTCCTGCTCGGTCGAAACGACCGGGAACATCCACGAGATCAACTCGCGGTTGTCGTTCGCCACCGCCGGGTTGAACTGCGAGTTCTCCGCGCCGGTGATCGGATTGCGCGGAATGGCGTTGTTGAACGGGTTGTACCAGAAGCAGTTGTTCGCTCCAGGCGTGTTGGCGGCAATATTGCAGTTCGGTCCGCCGAGGCCCCGCAGCGCGAGCTGGTAGCGGTTGACCACCGTGTCACGCCCTTCGCGCGTCGCGTTCTGTTCCATGTAGGTCGCCGCGACGTCCCACGACAACGATTCCGAGATGTCGCCGTTCAAGCCGACCGACACGCGAAAGCCGTCGTAGTTGCGCGGACCTTCGGATGAGTCGTAGTCGAACAGCGGATTGCCGCCGAGCGCGAACGGACGATTGGCGATGAGGATCGCGCCGGGATTCGTGCCGGTGTCCGGGAACACACCCGGGTTGGCGGCGAGAAAAGCCTGGTACCCCGGATTGGTGCGGGGGACAAAGTACTGGCCGTTGATCGGCG
>DATCXH010001078.1:0-3187 GCA_036565925.1 Vicinamibacterales bacterium | reverse complement strand
TCTCATCGCTGGTGCTGGGCATCGTCAACAGCGTGCCGTTCCAGATGCGAGTGGTAGCGCCTGGCGCGTCCGACAGTACGCGTTCAGCGCGCACAAACTGAGGGCCATGATGTTCATCACCAAGCGGTCGCTCTCGCGCCGCACGTTCCTCCGTGGCACTGGCGTGATCGTCGCGCTCCCGTTCCTCGATGCGATGCTGCCGGCGCTCACGCCGCTCGCGCGCGCGCAAGCACGACCACGCACACGCTTTGGCGCGATCTACGTGCCGAACGGCGCGATCATGGAACAGTGGATCCCGGAGGTCGTCGGAGCGGGGTTCGACTTCAAGCCGATCCTCAAGCCGCTCGAACCGTTCAAGGATCAGATTGTCGTCACCACCAACCTGACGCGATCGCATCCGGGCAGTCAGGTCGGCGATCACGCCGTAAGCGCGGCCGGCTTTCTGACCGGCGTCTGGCCGAAGCGAACGGAAGCCGAGGACGTTCTCGCCAACACGACGATCGATCAGGTTGTGGCCCGGCAGATCGGTCAGGACACGCCGTTTCCCTCACTCGAGGTCGCGACCGAGGACTTCACCGGCTATGTCGGTGCGTGCTCGCCCGGGTTCAACTGCGTCTACCTGAACACGGTGTGCTGGAGCTCACCCTCGACGCCGTTGCCGATGGACATCAACCCGCGCGTGGTGTTCGAACGCATGTTCGGACAAGGCGGGAGCCCAGCGCAGCGCGCCGCCCGCGTCCGCGACGAGCGCAGCATGCTCGACTCGGTCGCCGCCGAGGCGCGGCTGCTGCAGCGCAGTCTCGACACGCGCGATCGTCAGCGCGTCAGTGACTACCTCGATAACCTCCGCGAGATCGAACGCCGCATTCAGCGCGCGGAGTCACGCGGCAAGACCGATGTCACACTCGACGTTCCCGTCGGCGTGCCTGACTCGTTCGAGGAGCACGTCGGATTGATGTACGACCTGATGGCGGTGGCGTATCAGGCGGATGTCACGCGTGTGTTCACGTTCATGCTGTCTCGCGAGCTGAGTCAGCGCACCTACGCCAATATCGGTGTGACAGAGCAGCACCACTCCGTGTCGCATCACGGCAACGATCCGCAGAAGATCGCGCAGAACGTCAAAGTGAACACGTATCACATGGGGCTGTTTGCGAAGTTCATCGAGAAGCTGAAGGCGACGCCCGACGCTGACGGCTCGGTGCTCGACCACTCGCTCATCTTCTACGGTGGCGGCATGGGTAATCCCAATGGCCACGCCAGCGATCCGCTTCCTGTCGTCGCCGTCGGCGGCGGCGTTGGCAAAGGCCACCGTCACATCAAGCTCAAGCCGCAGACGCCGATCGGAAACCTGTGGCTCGCCGTCGCCAATCACTTCGGTGACGAGATGACGACCTTCGGCGACAGCAATGGCCGCGTCGAGGACTTCTTTGCGTAGTCACCTCAAGAAAGTCGCGCTCGGAGCACTCTTAATCGCCGCGACGACGATCCGCGCCGACGCGGATCGGACGTCGCTATCAGAAGCGATCCAGGCCGGCAATCACCAGGCGATTCGCGCGCTGCTCAAGAACGCGGCCAACGTCCGTACGGTAGAAGTCGACGGCACGACACCGATGCACTGGGCCGCCCGCGCCGACGATCTCGAGACGGTCACGCTGCTGATCAAAGCCGGAGCCGACGCCAAAGCCGCCAATCGCTACGGTGTCACGCCCCTCTCGCTCGCGGCGCTCAACGGCAACGCGAAGATGATCGAGGCCCTGATCAAAGCCGGAGCCGACGCAAAAGGCACCGTCTCGCGAGGACAGACGGTATTGATGACGGCAGCGCGCAGTGGAAACGCCGCCGCGGTCCGCGTCCTGCTCGATCACGGTGCCGTGGTCGATGCGCGCGAATCCCAGCTCGGCGAAACGGCGCTGATGTGGGCGGCGTCCGAGAATCACGCCGACGTCGTCTCGTTGCTCGTCGAGCGCGGCGCGGAGGTGAACGCGCGCTCGGCGACGATCAAGTTCCCGAAGGACCGATTCGGTCTGGAGGGCGTGCTGACGATCCTGCCGCACGGCAACTGGACGCCGATCATGTATGCGGCGCGCGACGGCGCACCTGACGCGGCGAAGGTGCTAGCCAAAGCCGGCGCCGATGTGAACGCCGTCGATCCTGATGGCTCCACGCCGATCATCCTCGCCATCATGAACTCGCATTACGACACGGCCAATGTGCTGCTCGACGCGGGTGCCGATCCAAATCTCACCGACAAGGCAGGCATGGGCGCGCTGTATGCCGCCGTGGACATGAGCTCGCTCGGCGAGGTCTACGGACTGCCGCCTCGCAAGGTGCAGGACACGCTCACGCCAATTGATCTCATCTCCCGGCTCATCGCCAAAGGCGCCGTCGTCAACGCCCGGCTCACCTCGGCGACCATCCAGCGCAATCACACTCCCGGCGAACCACAGCTCGGCGCCGGCACGACGCCTCTGATGCGCGCCGCACGCAACGGCGACTACCAAGCGATGCGTATCCTGCTCGATGCAGGCGCCGATCCCAATCTGGCGCAGCCGAGAGGCTCGAACGCGCTGACGATGTCGGCAGGGCTCGGTCGGGGGCTCGGCGTGTTCGCGAAAGACTACGGGACCGAAGCCGACCTACGCGAGGCCACGAAGCTGCTTCTCGATCGCGGCGTTGACGTCAACCACGCGAACGATGACGGCCTGACCGCCATCCACCTCGCCGCACAAGCGGGTCTCGATTCGGTCGTGGCCCTGCTCGCTGAACGCGGCGCAACACTCGACGTGAAGGACAAGAAGGGACGCACGCCAATCGACATGGCAATGGGCGTCGGCGGACGCGGTCGCGCCGGTGGTCCGCCGCCGGTGTACGAGCGAACCGCGGCACTCCTCAAGCGATTGGCGTCAGAGCGCCCGAATGCGCAACCCTGATGTTTCGAGGTCCGGCTAAAGCCGGGCGCTACATCTGGTGCGAGGTCCGGCTAAAGCCGGACACTACATCTATGGCTGAAACGGCAACCAAAGAAACGCTCGGTTTTCAGGCCGAGGTCAAGCAACTGCTGCACCTGATGGTGCACTCGCTCTACGGGAACAAAGAGATCTTCCTGCGCGAGTTGGTGTCGAACGCGTCCGATGCCGGCGACAAGCTGCGCTTCGAAGCGATGACCGACGCAGCGCTCTTCGAA
>DATCXH010001053.1:0-5367 GCA_036565925.1 Vicinamibacterales bacterium | reverse complement strand
CCGCTGACGATGACCTGCATCAGCAACTGCACGAGCGCGCTCACATCAATCATCTAGCGAGCCCTCAGCTTGAGATGGGGCGTTGAGGCCGCCCAGCAGAAGAGCAGATACCCGAGCAAGCGAATGCTCTGGTAGGTGCCCCAGCTCGCCCACCCAGGCCACTTCGCATAGGCGAGCCAGCACGCGAGGCCAAGGCCGAACGACACGAGCAACGACGCGCGGAGTCGGCCCAATTCCCACCGGGGCCAGACGATCCAGACAACGCCACCCCACGCGACAGCGCGAAGGATCACGTCGCGTCCAGTCGATCCGCCGAGCAGCACCATGGCAATCGACGTTACGCCGAGGAGCGCGAAGAAGCGCCACGCGTCGCGGCGGGTGAGGAAGACCGCGCCGATGATCGCCGCCTGGCTGACCGGGTACAGATTCCCGATCATATCCGGACTGACGACATGCGCGAGGCTGTCTGCGATCCACGACACACCGAACGCCGCAGCCAGCCACCACCACGCCGCCTCTCGCCGTTTGCTCGTGAAGGGCAGGCAGACGAGCGGCAGTAACGCCATGTGGTGCGCGATGCCGAACGGAAGCCGATCGAGCATCACGTAGGACACTCCGGCGGGCACCGATGCGAATCGTTGATCGGGTCCGTTGGATCCCCGTCCGCCGCGGCGAGCGTGCGGTCTGCTGGCTTGGCCGCGACGACGCGGAAATACATCTTCTCGTCGTGCTGGTGGACCTCAAGCCGCGCGGTGGCTGGATCGGCGGCAATCAATCGGTCAACGAGCGCCTGGACTGAGGCGCCCTGGAACCAGTGGAATGCCGTCGCTTTTTCGCTCGTCGCGTTCTCGGTCGGTGCTGCATGTGGGTTGTCGATCATGCGGATTTCTGACGATGAAGGGTTTCATTGTGTTCGCGGAACTTCCGCACTTCGTCGCGGAAATTACTCATTTCCCGATGCCAGACCTCATCGCGCTTGCGCATGATCGTGACGAAGGCGCCAAAGCAGCGCACGAGCCACAGCAAGAGGCCGACGATCGCGAGTTGCAGGGACGCGATAATCCATACAGACACGTCTACGCTCCGGAGTGATCATCGGTGAGTTGCCGTTCGACGTAATCGACACGCACCCGCATCGTCGCGAGCTCGCCTTCGTGCTGTAGCACTTTGTCGTTCAAGTCCTGCACCCGCCCCGTCACCGGCTCTAAGAGATTGAGCCGCGCGAGGATTGCTGATAGCTGCCCGTTGATGTGGAAGGCGAACCCGATCGCGCCGAGAATCCCAGCCACCGTGAGCGCTTGGAGGACGGCCAGTAGCGTGAGCATCGTCGCGTTCGACACCTAGATATCCTCCGTGCGGTAGCTCATGGCGTCTGCATCCGCGCGTACATCGCATCGACGTCCACCGGCACGCCCGCGGCGATCGCCGCGCGCACGGTTCGGAATGGCACGGCGTAATCCGACGTGATCGGGTCGAGATAGATGCTCTTCCCGTTGGGACTCACGGCGTGGTGGGTCGTGGTTTCGGCCGCATTGAGTAAGTGATTGACCCGCTGCGCTTCGTCGCGATCGAAGTAGCGCATCAGCTCGACCGCTTGAGCATCGCCCGGTCCATCGCCGCGCATGATCCGCGTGAAAATGACGGGGAGTGTGATCGTCGTTGCCATTGTCTCTTTGTGTCTCCTTATGGCACCCAGAGGTTGACCGCCGACACGACATCGAGCGCTGCGCGCACCGCCACGAGATCCACTGCACCCGCAGACGCGCCGTTCACGCTGCCGAGCCAGAGCAGCGGATTGGCCACGCCACTCCAGAGGCTCCCCATCGTATTCGCCGAGGATCGCCCGCTCGTCGTTTCTGCCGCGCCGTTGATCGACTGGAAGAGCTCGACCGAGCCATCGGTATAGAGCACGGCGCGCAACCGCACGCGGTTGCCGGTGACCGGCGCGGTGCTCATCGCTTTCGCGACCGCGGTTGTGCCGTTGTTGTGATAGACCTGGTATGACCCCGTGCCCGTCGCCATCACGATCAGGTACGGCCCCGTGCTCGCGCTGTCGCTGATCTGCCAGACGCGCCCCATCGTCGCACCGGCCGCCAACCCACGCTCGAGGAAATCGGCATAGATCGTCATGGCGGTCGGTGCGAGGCCGAACGGCGCGGACGCGATATCGACGGCGCGCGGCGAGTTCGCTGGCGCGATCCTGAGCGACACGAGCCCTGTGGTCGCGTCGTAGGTCCAGCATGGCTGATCGACGCGCATGGTGCCGGTCTGCCCCGACGTATCCGTGACCGTCGCCGTGCTCGCGCGCGTGAGCGTGATCGCTTGCCCAGTGCGTGCGGCGAGCGTCACATCAACGGCCTGCCAGTCGATGACCAGCGGGACGCGGCGACCGACGTCGAGGGTCCCGAGCGGATACGTCGTCATGCGATCCACGTCCGAACGTGTGAGACGAACAACGCCGCTTGCGCACACTCGAGCGTGTACTGATACGGCTCGCGCAGTGAGAAGAATGTCTCGCTGGCGCCCAGCCAGTCGTCTTGGATCACGTCCTCACCGTCGGGCTGCCGCGTGATCATGTACCCACCGCTCGCCGCGGCGTCACAGTTGATCTCGATCCATTGCGTCGAGGAGGGCGCGCCGGTCAACGTCATGCGCTGGACTTCGGTCCCGGTCTGATCACGGAGAATCACGACGGGATTGGTCGCGGCGCCCTGCACCCGAATCAGCATCCGCCGCGCGGGCCCGGTGCCCATGACGATCCACTTTCGCGTGCCCGACGGAATCCACGTCAGCACCGGCGTCCGGTCGTACCAGAGCGGATCATCGCATTCGATCTGACAATCTGCCGTGACATCTGCGTTGGCGAACGCCGCGAACTTCGTTGTCACCGTCATGCCGCGGAGCGTCCCGTAGGACACGCGGTCTGGCGCGTCGACGGTGGCGACTTCGATCGTGCCCGGAAACTGCGCGACGAGTGCATCGATCTGCGCCTGGCGATTCGTGAAGCTCGCCGGTCGGACAAGGAACTTGAGCGGAAGCGTGCGACTTTCGACGACCGACCCCGACGCCATCGCGCGCGCGCCCATGATCAGCGGCACTTGCATCGTCGGGTAGGTGCGCTTCGGGATGTCGTGCCAGCCATCGACCCCGCAAAGGACCAGCCCCAAATCCTCGATCGCGATGCCGTTGAGGCTCACCGTGGTCAGTGTCATGCGGCGTTCGCCTCCAGCGTCGTAATCGCGCGGAGCAACGACAGTGGCGCGGACGAGAGCTCGATCACCGGCCGAGGCACCTTGTCATCCGTCACCTCGGATCCGAAGTGTGTGACGCTGACGATGCGCGGGCGGGCGGTGATGCTGCGGGCGGGATCGTGCAGACGTACCGAGGCGCCGATGGCGAACGGACGCGCGGGGTCGTCTTCGGCGACGGTGCAGGCGTAGCGCACGCTCGGCGCGCCGCCCTGGAGTCGTCGGAGGTGCGCGAGCGACACGAGCGCATTCGGGAACTCTGAGGCGAAGAGATCGAATCCGACATCGTCCGTCACCGGCGACGAGGGACACAAGACGATACTGGCGCTCTGCACGTACAGCGTGCAACTCGGCGCACCGGACGCGACGCCGATCGATGCGTAGATGTGGCCGTCCGTCGTGGGCCACGAGGTCAGGTCGACGCGTTGGCTCAGCCAATATTCCCGCAGCGAGAGGTCCGAGACGGTCACGGTGTCCGCCGGTGAGTCATTGAGCGCGGTCCCGCCGAATGGCGGGGTGACGCTCAGCCGGAGGTTGCTCGGAATGACGTTGTTGCAGATGAACTTGATGTGGACCGTCACCCACGCCGTCGCGTCGCCAACGATCTTCGGCACCGGCGCGCTGAAGAGCAGCGGACGCACGCCCTGTGCGGCGGCTTCCGGCATACTCACGACGCAATCGGTTTGTCCTTCTGCAAGCCCCGGATCGACGGTGACCAACGTGAGCGTGCCCGCTCCTGCGGTGATCCCGGCAGGACGTGGCGTCACCGGCACGACGGCATTCCCCGATCCATCGGCGACCGTGCGTCGCCGCACGAACATGCGATTTTGGAAAATCGAATCACCCGTGAGATAGAGGATGTCGCCGGGTTGCAGTACCCGACCGGCGCCGAGGTTCCCCACGGTGATCGTGAGATCGTTGAGGGCGTAGTTCGCCGTGACCGTGATGCCGGTCAGCCCAGCGGCGTACTCCGCGACACGCCAGCGCTGGTCAAACAATTGGCTCGTGATGCCGTTGTAGACCGAGGTGGTCGTCGAGAGCGTCGTGATCCGTGGGCTCGTGTTGTCCGCGCGCCATTCCTCGAACGCGCCGCCACGGAACCAATTACATAGCGCGTTCACGGGCAGCGTTGGCGTTGCGTCGATCGCGCCATACGTGGCCACGGCGACCGGATCGGCAAACCGCGTCTTGTATTCCAGTGCGGCCGTCTCGCGGATCTGGACGCGCTGCCCCGCCATGAGAACTGGCACTGTGCCGACGCCCTTCTGGACAACTTGCGTACTCTCGACGGTTCCGGTAATCGCGAATGTGTCGAGGCACGATGGCGTCGCGGCCAATCGCCGCGTCAGTAGGCCGTAGCTCGGCGAATAGATGAACAGGTAGGCATGCACGGCATCATAGCACACAATAGATGCGGCGTCTGGCGAGCCATCGCACCCTTCGCCCGTGAGGGATGTACCGTCGTAGCCGACGACATACCGCGACGAGGCTGTCAGCAGATAGTACGCGCCGCCGATCTTGGGTGGCACATGCGAGCACGCATATGGCGATGCGCTCGACACCACGGACACGCCGCCATAACTCGGCGCCACGACGCTCGTCAATCCCATCGTCGAGGGATTGAGCGTCCACATCTTGTTGTCTTGCGTGAAGATCGTGACGTTCGCGGCGGCGGGATCATCCACGATCGCCGTGATGGTGGTCAAACCTCCTGTGCCGCCCGCCGCTCGCGTCGTGGCGTTGTACGATGCGATTTGCGTTGGTCCGAAGAGGAAATACTTATTGGTGCCGGTATGATAGATGGACTTGACGTGGACGGTGGAACTGGAGAGCGATCCCACGATCGTGTTGGTTGCCGTGCTCACGACGTAGGCGAGATCGGTTGTGTTGTTCGGAAACGCGATGAGCGTCCCAGGGATCTCGTGCACCCAGAGGTTTGCGGTGGTCGTAGCGTTCGTGGTCCACACGCCGGACAGACTGATCGTCGTTGCGATCGCCTTGGTCGTCGGGTTGACCACGTCGATCGCCATCGCGCCGACTAACAGCATGTAGAGCCGGTCCTGGCTCGCCGAATACCGAATCGCGGCAACACCGGTGCCGGCGCTCGCGGTGATCGTGC
>DATCXH010000378.1:0-2112 GCA_036565925.1 Vicinamibacterales bacterium | reverse complement strand
GCCGGTGCCGCAGGGTCGCGCGCTACTGGGCGGCATGGTAAGCGATGCAACCGGGCTGAAAGGTCGCTACACGTTGGACCTGGACGACCAGTTCCCTCGGCGCGTCCCGCGGATCCGCGAGCGACGCCAGATTTCGCGGGGCCAGCTTTGAGCACCGCTATACGCGAGCAATGGGGAATGCGGATTCAGTCGGGGCAGGCACCATTCAGACTGGTCGTGATCGACAGCGCGCAATTGCCAAAGGGTAACTAACGGTCCGCCTAAAGGCGGACGCTACATCAAGCCGGAAGACGGACACGACAGAAGATCACCGCGGTGTCGTGATCATCCGTGCGTCCGTTTCTGCGATCGGCGTGCCTGGTTGGAGCGTGTAGCCGAGCGGCCCGTCGCCGAACTCGCGGCGGAGGCACTCATGGACGTAAATCGGAGGTGTGCCGCCGTTGAACTTGTGCTCGATAACGTCGAAGACGTGCAGCAGTGGCTTGCTGTTTTCATCGAAGTCGGCGTCAAGGAGAAAGACGTCCTTCCCGAGCTTACGGCGTTCCAAGGAGCAGCACGGGCGGCACGCGTCCCGACACATGACAGGAAGGACCGTCAGCGCACGGGCGACGCGAACCTTCTCACGCGCCGCGCCGAGATCGATCCCTGTCCGCCAATGAAGCCAATGAGCGCAGGACAGCCAGCCATTGCTCCAGCCATCACACGCGTCGAACTCGCGGAGCAGGACCAGCAGCTGGTAGGTGGCTGAATGCAGCCGCGCGGCGAGCGTGGCGATCTCATCGCCAAGTCGTGCGACGCGGAGCTCACGCTCGGAGGCGGACGACATCAGAAGATCGAGAGTGGACTCGGCAGCGACGAACGATAGTGCAGACATATCGCATCCTAACGCCGCATTTCTTGTCCCTCTCAGATGCCGTACACGCACCGATCGAGCGGCAGGATGACGACGATGCCTCGATGTTCGAGATCGCGTCCCATACAGGCGGTGCGAGACTCTGTCGCTCATCGTCGTCGGGTCGCGCGACACGCGTCGGCGCCACCACGAAAATCGTGTCAAGAGAAAAGTGACTGATCGAGTGGCGCGACGGTCCGACTGTGTCGATCGTGTTGACCTCATAAACCTGCGACACAGCGCCTATCGCTCGCAGGTAAAGGTCGTCAACTCGATGAGCCCGCATCGGCGAGTTGCTGTAGCATCCACGTGAAGACAGCCTCGTGCGTTTCGAGATCGATCAGACGACGCGTGAGCGAATCGTCGACTGATCGCTCGCACAGCGCCTCGACGAATCCGTCGAAGTCGTCGTGCTGGTCGAGAATCCGATTCAGTCGCGCGTAGAACGGATGAGAGGCACTCCGCGGCAAATCTTGCGTCGCCACCACATCGATGCTTGCTTCGCGTGCCGCCGGGAGAGCAATTGGATCGCGGTCATTCAGTGATGGGCTTTGGTGGTTCTTTCCATTTGCACGCACCGGTACGACCCGCTCGCTCCTTGAATCGCGCGGGCAGTCTGAAGGGAACGTCGGCCACGACCCTGAAGGGCATTGGTTTTCCGTTCACGCGCACTTGTGCGTATTGCCACTGCCGGGCAGCCGTGACTGCCGCCTGCTCGAGGCGCTTGCACTGCGACCAGAGTATGCGAGCCTGTTCGACCGTGCCGGAATCAGTGACGTTCAGCTCGAGAAGGACCACTCCTTCGTCGCCGGCTTCAAGTGCTTCCCTGGGATAGACGGGCCTCACATCCTTGATTTTGCGAGGCGCGGTGACCTGTCCCGCAACGATCGCGGCGAGCCCGCAAACCATAATGAGGGCCGCCGACATGCGCCGAGTTGCGCGAGGCCAGTGCGTCACGCCGTCATTAGACGCGCACCCGTGATGAAGTTCCCGGCTCCGCCGTTGCCCAGTGATCGGTCGATGGGAAGACGACGTTCACCACGATGGTATGGACTCCTCCCGGTTCGGATGCGGCATCATGAGCCGCATCAGCTGACAGCCATCAGCGCAACCAGGAGGAGACCGACATGGATGCTACGACAGTGGCCGTGGACCTCGCAAAGACGGTGTTCGAGTTGGCGATCGCGAATCAGCAATGGCGCATCGTGTCGCGTCAGCGA
>DATCXH010000227.1:0-3682 GCA_036565925.1 Vicinamibacterales bacterium | reverse complement strand
CCCAGCCCGCCCGCGAGTGCGAGCGAATCGACAAAACGCAGCGCAAAGTCCGCGCGTCGTCGGGCGAACAGCCGCAAGCCAACCTCAACCAAACGCGCTCGCGCTTCTTCGCGCAGACTCAAGCGCGAGCCTCGCAGCACGGCGTCACGTTCGGCGCTCTCGCGTCAGGCGAAGACAGCCGCTCGACGCCGTTCGCAGAGCTCGCGAAGTGCCGCGGCACGCAAGGCAGCACGTACGCGAAAGCGAACGCAGGGTCAGGGCGCCGAGGCGCGGTAACAAAGGAAAGGCCGGTCCGCGACCGGCCCTCCTCCTACTCGTTCTCGCGGTCGGTCCCGTTCTCGCCCTCGCGGCCGAATGCTCCCGATACCTTCCGTGACGACGGCGCCGGCGACATGCGGTTGCTGATGCCGACGCGGTCTTTCTGTTTACGCATGATGTCCTCAGGTCACAGTGCAAAGCGCAGCGACGCACCCACACCGCCAACGTCGGCGAGCAACTGCGGATTTTCGATGAATCGCACGCTGGCTGATGTCTGCTTGGCGAGCGTCACCAGATCGTTCGCGGTGTCATCGGCGCCACGAACCTGGTTCGGCGTCGCCGCAATCACCAACGTATCGACCTGTCCACGCACGAGTGCCTCGCGTACCCGCTCAGGCCCGACCAGCGCCAGTCCACCGGCGCGGTAATCGCCGATCAGCTCGTGCACCACGGTTTCGTCGGTCTCCTCGTCCTTCTTGCGTAACGCCTCGAGCGTCGCCGCGAGCACCTCGTGTTCCGGCGAACGAATGTCGAGACGAAGCACGTCGATCACTTTCGCGCTGAGCCGCTCCGGAAACTGTTCCTTCAAGAGCGGCACGATCACCTCATCGCCGGCGACAATGACGTGTTCGATGTTTTCGGCAGAGACGATCTGATCCAGGCGGTCCACGACTTCCTTTGCGTGATGAAGGTGCACGTTCTCGACGCGTCGCTGAAATCGCGCCTGCGACCACCCGCCGGCTTTCGAGTGCTTGGTCTTCTGGTTCTGCACATCGACGGTGTCAATCGTGGCGCCAGTGCCAAACACGAAGATCCGTGCTGAATTGGTGTCGACCAGGAGGGCGGCGTAGCGGGGGTGTGCCTCGTCGAGCCGCGCGAGTGGATACAGATGCGGACGGTCGTTCACGACCAGCCGGTTCTCGTTGAAGGCCACTGGCAGTTGAATCGCCTCGAACAAGTCGGCACCCGAACACGCAAACAGCGCCACACCGCGGGTCGATGGTTGCAATTCCTCGGCGAGATACTGCTCAATCCGTTCACAATCGCGGTCCAGGCTTTCCCGCTCTGCCGAGCGCTCCTCATACGTCCTGGCTCGCTGTCGCAATTCCTTGCGGAGGAAGAGCTCGTGTGTGGTTCGGCCGGTTTCATTCACATCGGTGTTGAGATACACGCTGAGCAGCGGGAGAGACGTGGGCTCAATCCTCGCCAGCGCGTCTATGCGATCGCTCAATCGAAGGTCGTCCATGGTCGCTGACGATGCAAGCCGAATACCTCGAATGGATCAGTATCTTTTTGGCATGTAGTAGCGTGTCAGCCATCGGCTCAAGCCGTCGAGCCCCGGGAAGAGGAGGCGCTCGTTGATGTTTGCCTGATCGAGCTTGTCGCGGATTTCCCACTTCAATGCAGCAGGCACGATCATCCGCCGGCACAACTGTGGGTGGCGACGAAGCCAATCGTCGAGAGACGCGGTTGGGTTCGACATCAGCGAGAAGAGCGCATGCTGGTGCACCACACGCCGGTCGATCGACGGCGGCTCGAGGAAGGCGACGAACGGTGTGCGTGACAAGCGGTCGAACGCGCTGAGCGATGGAAAGTCGTCGAGCATGTCGACCGTGAACGTATCCGACTGCTCGCGCCCGAGCCCGTGAAACATCCGAGGCAGCAAGTTGTCAGCCAACCTTCCTCATGTGAGTACCTCCCCGATTAACACGAGGCGTTTCTCGTCGAGAGATGCTGGCGTTGTTCATGCATCGGAGGCGACGGCAGCAGGTTGCTATGCGCGTGATTCTCGTTGCCTTGTCCGTCCTACTGATCACCGCGTGCGGCCGTATCGACGCAGCCAATAACGAGCGCGACGCCACTCCGCCACCCAACCCATCAAGCGGATCGGCATCAACCAGCACCGACACCGGCGACTGGGTCCGTCCAGGAAAGGATGAGGCGAGCACCCGCTTCAGCGGGCTGAACCAGATCACGCGAGACTCGGTACGGCAGCTCGGTCCGAAAGTGATCTTCTCGACCGGCTACCTCCGCGGACACGAGGCGCCCCCACTCGTCGTGAACGGCACGATGTACATCATCACGCCGTTTCCCAACGTGCTGTACGCGCTCGACCTCACCAAGCCGGGCGCCCCAGTGAAATGGAAGTTCGAGCCGAAGCCGCTCGCTGCTGCGCAAGGCGTCGCCTGCTGCGACGTCGTCAATCGTGGTGCGGTCTACGCCGACGGTGCCGTCTTCTTCAACACGCTCGATAACCGGACGGTGGCAGTCGACGCGGCAACCGGCAAGCCCAGGTGGATCACGAAGCTCGGCGAGATCAACAAGGGCGAGACGATGACGATGGCGCCGTTTGTCGCCAAGGACAAAGTCCTCGTCGGCAACAGCGGCGGCGAACTCGGCGTACGCGGCTGGCTCACCGCGCTTCGCCTCAGCAACGGCGAGATCGCCTGGCGCGCGTACTCCACTGGTCCCGATCGCGATGTGTTGATCGGGCCCCGCTTCAAACCCTTCTACTCGCACTCCAAAGGTGTGGATCTCGGCGTCCACACGTGGCCTGGTGAAGCGTGGAAACAGGGCGGCGGCACCACGTGGGGATGGATTTCGTACGACCCGGCGCTGAACTTGATCTACTACGGCACCGGCAACCCTGGACCGTGGAATCACGAGCAGCGTCCCGGCGACAACAAGTGGACGTCGGGGCTCTTCGCGCGCGACGCCGACACCGGCGAAGCAGTGTGGTTCTATCACACAGGACCGCACGATCTCTTCGACTACGACGACGTCAACGAGTCGCTGCTGGTCGACC
Organism: Vicinamibacterales bacterium; assembly: GCA_036565925.1. Classification (GTDB taxonomy): domain Bacteria; phylum Acidobacteriota; class Vicinamibacteria; order Vicinamibacterales; family UBA2999; genus Gp6-AA40. The sequence goes on along the minus strand of DATCXH010000227.1, from coordinate 618 downwards.
TGCCCATCGGCGGAACCACCCGCAAAGTGCTGCTGAGGGCCAATCGCGATGGATATGTCTACGTCATCGACCGCACGACCGGTGAAGCGCTCTCCGCGGATCCGTTCGTGTACATCACGGCGACAAAGGGCATCGATCTGAAGAAAGGCCGGCCCATCGAGGACGAATCGAAGACGCCGGTGCTCGGCAAAGTCATTCACGAGATTTGCCCCGCCGCACCGGGCGGCAAGGACTGGCAGCCGACCGCGTACTCGCCCCGCACCGGCTATCTCTACATCCCCGGCAACAACTTGTGCATGGACTTCGAGTCGCTCGAAGCGAACTACATCGCCGGCACGCCGTTCGTTGGCGCGAACGTGCGGATGTACGCCGGGCCGGGCGGCAATCGTGGCGAGCTCATCGCCTGGGATCCAGTCGCACGCAAGAAGGTATGGTCCATCAAGGAGCGGTTCCCGGTGTGGAGCGGCATCGTCGTTACTGCCGCCGACCTCGCGTTCTACGGGACGATGGACGGCTGGTTCAAAGCGATTGACGCCAAGACCGGCGAGGAACTGTGGCGATTCAAAACTGGCTCGGGAATCGTCGGCCAGCCAATCACCTATCGCGGTCCGGATGGCC
>DATCXH010000832.1:0-2138 GCA_036565925.1 Vicinamibacterales bacterium | reverse complement strand
CCCCAATGCGGGGATTGCCAAGAATGCCGGGATCGACACCAAGCGCGGCATCCTCGTCGACGACGGCATGCGCACATCCGATCCGGACATCTTCGCGCTCGGCGAGTGCGCCGAGGTCGGTGGTCAAGTGTACGGGCTTGTCGCCCCGCTCTACGAGATGGCGCGCGTCACCGCCGCGCGCCTCACCGGCGACGACAGCGCGACGTTCATCCACAACGACACGCCGACCAAGCTGAAGGTCACCGGCATCGATCTCTTCTCTCTGGGGGATTTCGCCGACGGCGACGACCGCCAGGAGATCGTCCTTCGCGACGCTACCGCTGGTGTCTACAAGCGGCTCGTCCTCAAGGAAAATCGCATTATCGGCACCGTGCTCTACGGCGAGACGGCGGACGGCGCCTGGTTCAACGACCTGAAGAAAAAGCAGGTCGACATCTCCGACATGCGCGACACGCTGATCTTCGGCCAGGCGTACCAGGGCGGCTCGCCGCTGGACCCTATGGCGGCCGTTGCAGCCTTGCCGGATGATGCGGAAATCTGCGGCTGCAACGGCGTCTGCAAGGGCACGATCGTCAAGGCGATTAGCGAGAAGAAGCTGTTCACGCTCGACGACGTGCGGGCCCACACCAAGGCGTCGTCCTCTTGCGGTTCGTGCACCGGGCTGGTGGAGCAGGTGCTCGCGTTCACGCTCGGCGGCGACTATTCGACGGCGCCGAAGGTCAAGCCGCTGTGCAAGTGCACCGATCACAGCCACGACGACGTCCGCCGCGTCATCGTCGAGCAGAATCTGAAGACCATCCCCGACGTCATGAGGTTCATGGACTGGAAAACCGACAACGGCTGCCACTCCTGCCGTCCGGCGCTGAACTACTATCTGCTCGCGACCTGGCCCGGCGAATACCGCGACGATCAGCAATCGCGCTACATCAACGAGCGGGTGCACGCCAACATCCAGAAGGACGGCACCTATTCGGTGGTGCCGCGGATGTGGGGCGGCGTCACGACGCCGAACGAGCTGCGCGCCATTGCCGACGTCGCCGACAAGTTCAACATCCCGACGGTTAAGGTCACCGGCGGCCAGCGCATCGATCTCCTCGGTGTGAAGAAGGAGGACCTGCCCGCGGTGTGGGCCGACCTCAACGAGGCCGGCATGGTCTCGGGCCACGCCTACGCCAAGGGATTGCGCACCGTCAAAACCTGTGTCGGTTCGGAGTGGTGTCGCTTCGGTACCCAGGATTCGACCGGGCTGGGCGTCAGGATCGAAAAATTCATGTGGGGCTCATGGACGCCGGCCAAGGTGAAGCTCGCGGTATCCGGTTGTCCGCGGAACTGCGCCGAGGCGACCTGCAAGGATGTCGGCGTGATCTGCGTCGATTCCGGCTATGAGATTCATTTCGCCGGTGCGGCTGGCCTCCATATCAAGGGAACGGAATTCCTCGCCAAGGTCGCGACCGAGGACGAGACGCTGGAAGTGATCGCGGCGGTGACACAGCTCTATCGCGAGCAGGGCTGGTACCTGGAGCGGATGTACAAGTGGTGCGATCGCGTCGGCCTCGATGCCATCCGCCGGCAGGTGGTCGAGGATGTCGCCAACCGCAAGGCGCTGTTCGAACGTTTCGCCTGTTCGCAGCAGTTCTCGCAAAACGATCCGTGGGCAGAGCGCGCCCGGCGCGGCGTCGATCGCAACGAGTTCGCTCCGATGGCCGAACTGGAACTCGCATGACCGGCTGGATCGAAATCGGTGCGCTGAACGATATTCCCCCGCTCGGCTCGCGCGTCGTGCGAACGGCTTCGGGAGACATCGCGGTGTTTCGGTCGGCGGATGACGACGTGTTCGCGCTGGACGACCGTTGTCCGCACAAGGGAGGACCGCTGTCGCAGGGGATCGTCCACAACAAGCGCGTCACCTGTCCGCTGCATAACTTCGTCATCGATCTGGCGAGCGGCGAGGCGGTCGCTCCGGACACGGGATGTACGCGCGTGCATCCCACCAGGGTCGAGAACGGCATGGTGTGGCTGTCGCTTCGCCAGGCACCGAACGCTCTCGCCGGTTAGGGGCTGACAATCGGTTGCGGCGTGATTGCCGAACGGGATACCGGTCGCGCGAGGCTGGCACATGCTTTGGTGTCCGTCAGCGT
>DATCXH010000691.1:0-3303 GCA_036565925.1 Vicinamibacterales bacterium | reverse complement strand
GGCGGTTGGTGCATGAGCTTGATGGCGACACGGCGATCGAGCTGCCGGTCGTAGCCGCTCCAGACCGCGCCCATGCCGCCGGATCCGATCGGTGCGTCCACACGGTAGCGATCCGCGAACACCCATTCGTCAGGCGACATCGATTCAGTCACGACCTGTCTCCGTCCGGATCATCACCGTCCGGAGGTTACTGACCCATGTTTCCCGTACCCGTGGAGACCTGCGCGTGCAGCTTGCGCAACGCCTCGGTCCGGGCCGGACTCAAAATAATGCTGTACGCACGGCGACGCGCCTCATTCTTCACGGCCGCCTGGAACTCGGGGTCATCGAAGTAACGGCCGACGAACGCGGTGTTGCGGTCGTGATTGCGAGCCACGATGTTGTCCAACTCGGGATCCGCGACCTGGCCGAACTTGTCGATGTCATTGTTGAGTGCGACGGCTTGCAGGTTCTCGTCCTCGGCGAGCGAGATGATCTGCTGTGCCATCAGGATCTGGTCGGACGTGGAGAGGTCGTATCCGAAGCGCTCGTTCAACTCCTCAATGACCTCGCTGAGCGGCTTCTCTTCGACCTCGCGGGCCGCGCCGCCGTCCGGTGAGAATCCGGGGATAAGGTGCGCGCCGGATGGTTGCAGCTCCAGGTTGTGCGTCCCGATCTTCTCGATGCGCAGATGGCTCAGCGTCGTTTCGCCGATGTCGACGCCGGCGCCGGGCTCGTGCGGCAGCCGCCGCTGCAGGAACCGAGTGAACAGGTAGAGACGTTCCAAATCAGGATCGGCGTAACCGACGACCTGGGCCAGGAAGCCGTACGCGCGCACGTAGTCGGAGACGGATGAGCGGAACTCCTCCGCGCGGTGCCGGTCCTGTTTGGCGAGTTCGGTGAACCGATCGACGGCGGGTTGTAGGAAGCGGTACAGCTGGGCGTGCGCCTTCTCCCGCTGGGACTCGGTGGTGGAGGCGTGCTCGGCGGCGAGCAGCGCCTCGGCGAACGCGTCCATCTCCGAGTCAACGAGCAACTGGTAGTCCATCACCTCGCGCTGCTTGTCGTAGAGCAGGTTCGGATCGGTCGGCTCCGTGATCGTGGTCTCGAAGTACGGCTTGAACGCGCGCTGGATGTCGTCGGCCTCGTTCGCGAAGTCCAGGACGAACACGTCGTCCTGCGACTTGTCCTTGTGGATCCGGTTCAGCCGTGACAGCGTCTGCACGGCCGCCACCCCGGACAGCAGCTTGTCGACGTACATCGCGGTCAGCAAGGGCTGATCGAAGCCGGTCTGGTATTTCTCCGCTACGACCAGGATCCGGTACTCGGTCTGGTTTCGCGCCGTCGCCTGTGGGTCGTCAATCTTCGTGTAGCCAAACGCAGCGGGCAGCGCAGCTTCAGAGAAGCCGTTGAGTTTCGGTTCGGTGTAGTCGATCCCGTCGAGAGTCAGCGTTCCCGAGAATGCGACCAGCGCGGCGCAGTCGGTGATGTTGCGCTTGTCGAGATACTTGCGGATCGCTTGGTACAGCTTGAGAGCGTGCTCGCGTGACGAGGTGACCACCATCGCCTTCGCTCGTCCACCGATGCGGCCGCTGACCTCGTTGCGGAAATGGTCGACGATGATCTGCGCCCGCTGGTCCTGGGATTCCGGGTGCAGCACGGCAGCGCGTACCAGCTTTGCCTTGGCTTTTGCGGGATCGACCTCGGGGTCGGCAGCCTCCGCGGCCTCGACCGCGGCATTGGCCAGGCGCCAGCGAGCCTGGTAGGTGATGTAGTTGCGGAGCACGTCGAGGATGAAGCCTTCGTCGATGGCCTGGCGCATCGAGTAGACGTGGAACGGCTCCATTTCGCCGGTTCCCGGATTGCGCGTGCCGAACAGCTCTAGCGTCTTCTGCTTGGGCGTGGCGGTGAACGCGAAGTACGACAGGTTCGCGTGCCGGCCGCGCGCCAGCGCCGAGGAGGTGAGCAGGTCTCCGTCGTCGTCGATGTCGTCCGGTCCGAGTCGGCCGAGCGCCTTTTTGAGCGCATTCGCCGACTCACCCGACTGAGACGAGTGGGCCTCGTCGATGATCACCGCGTAGCGGCGCTCGCCCAGGCTGACGACCTTGCCGAGGACGAACGGGAACTTCTGCAGCGTGGTGATGATGACCTTCGCGGCGGAGCCGGTGAGCGCATCGGCGAGTTGCTGCGAGTCCTCATCGATCTTCTTAACCACGCCGGCTACGTGGTCGAACTGGTAGATCGTGTCCTGCAGCTGCCGGTCCAGCACGACGCGGTCGGTGATGACGATGACCTTGTCGAAGACCGGTCGGTTCGCGGCGTCGTGCAGGCTGGACAGCCGGTGGGCGAGCCATGCGATCGTATTCGACTTGCCCGAGCCGGCCGAATGCTCGATCAGGTAGTTGTGGCCACCGCCTTCGCGCTCGGCGTGCGCGGTCATCTTCTTCACGGCGTGCCACTGATGGAACCGCGGGAAGATCAGCGGGCTCGCGTGCGGATTGGTCGGGCCCTTCTTCGGCATCTCCACGTGCACGAACCGCTGGAGCAGCTCCAGGAAGTTGTCGCGCTGCCAAATCTCGTGCCACAGGTAAGACGTCTGGTAGCCGTCGCGCGGCGCCGGCGGGTTGCCCGCGCCGCCGGAGACGCCTGGTCCGCTGGAACCGACGTTGAACGGCAGGAACCGCGTCTGCGCACCGGCCAGCCGCGTCGTGAGGAACACGAGATGAGGATCAACAGCAAAATGCGCGAGGGTACGCTTCGCGAAGATCAGCTCTTTCGGATCGCGATCCTCGCGGTACTGCTTTTTCGCATTCTCGACGGTCTGGCCAGTCAGGGGATTCTTGAGTTCCGCTGTGGCGATCGGGATGCCGTTGACGAATAGGGCGAGGTCCAGCTCGTCGGTCGTCTTGACGGAATAGCGCAACTGCCGGACGACGGTGAGCCGATTGGCGTTGTACTCGTCGAGTGCGCCCGCTGCGAGCGTGTGGCCGGGCCGGAAGTAGGCCAGCTGAATCGTCACGCCCCGGTCCTTGACGCCGTTGCGAAGTACGTCGAGGACGCCGCGCTTGTCGATCTCGGCCGCGACTCGTTTGTGGAACTCGCGCTGTGCCACGGCGATGTCGCCGTACGCCGTGATCAGCTTCTCGAACGCCTTGTTCTGCGTCGCTCCGATGAAGATGTCGAGCTGTCCGGTGTCGAGCCCAAGGTCGGGGGAGTAGTCGCTAGACCAGCCCTTGAGCCAGCCGTTCGCGAGCAGCTCGCCTTCGATCGCGGCCTCGAACGGCTCTTCCTTGTAGACACTCGGACTCATGACACGTCGGCCCC
>DATCXH010000662.1:0-5243 GCA_036565925.1 Vicinamibacterales bacterium | reverse complement strand
GGCCATCGAAAGCAACGAAGGCCAGAACGGGCAAATCGCCAAGACCGTGCAGGAGTTTACGGGTGGGAGCTATGTGCCCGTCACCGGTTCAGGCACGAGCGCGCTGAGCTCGACGATTCTGCCAGACACCGCTCGTGAGATCGCGTTGCGCTACATCAAGCAGATGACGCAACACCGGATCGTGTTCGAGCGTCCAGCCGGCGCCAAGGGTCCGATGAAGAACTTCTCGCTGGCGCTGCTGAATCATCCGGGCGCAACGATCGTCCTCTCGACGGACGGAGCGATGCAGTAGCCCCTGCGCCCGAATGGTGGCCACTGACCACGGTCCACGCGCACCGCGGGTTCCCGCATCGGTCTTTACGATTAGTGTTGTTCTCGGTCTGTGTTCGGCCGTATACGGGCGTCCGGCGCAGCAGCCAACCGCATCAACGCCCTCCCCTGCCATCGTCTTCCGTGACATCGCCACTGCAGCTGGACTGAACGTTACGCACATCAACGGGGCGAGCCCCGACAAGTACTTCGCCGAGATCATGGGATCGGGCGGGCTGTTCTTCGACTTCGACGATGACGGCTGGATCGACATCTTCATCGTGGACGGCGGATCGATTGCCGACCCCAAGGTTGCCGCCCGCGCCCGGCATCGTCTGTACCGCAATCGGCACAACGGCACGTTCGAGGACGTCACGTCACAGTCCGGCATCCGCCATCGCGCGTACGGCATGGGAACGTGTGCTGGCGACTACGACAACGACGGCGCCGTCGATCTCTACATCACCAACTACGGAGCCAACGCGCTGTATCGCAACATGGGCCACGGCCGCTTTGCCGAGGTCCCGGGCGCGGGCGGTGCAGGGACCGCGTTGTGGAGCACGAGTTGCGCGTTCACCGACATCGATCGCGACGGTTTTCTCGATCTTTTTGTCACCAACTACGTCCAGGCCGAGAAGACCAACAACAAATTCTGCGGCAAGCGCAGTCCGGTGATGCTCCGAGGCTACTGTCACCCGCTCGCCTACGACCCATCACCCAACGTGCTCTATCGCAATACCGGCAACGGCACGTTCGTCGACATCAGCGTGAAGGCCGGCATCGCTGGCTTGCGAGGGAATGGCCTTGGCGTCGCGGTCACCGATATCAACGACGACGGCTGGCCCGATGTGTTCGTGGCCAACGACGGCAAGCCGAACTTTCTGTTTCGAAACACGGGGAAGGGCACGTTCGAGGACGTCGGCCTTGTTGCCGGAGTTTCGCTCGCCGCCGACGCCAAGCCGCGCGCCGGCATGGGCACCGCCTTCGGCGATTTCGACGGAGACGGCCGGCTCGATCTGGTGGTCACCAATCACGAGTTCGAGATGCACAGCCTGTTTCGCAATCTGGGTGGCGGCGTCTTTACCGATGTCACACTCGAAAGCGGACTGGGACCGCTGACACTTCCCTACGTGGGATTCGGAGTCGCGTTCCTGGACTATGACAACGACGGCCGACGTGATCTCGCAATCGTCAACGGCAACGTCGTCGACAACATCGCCGAGTTCCGGAAAGGCGCGAAGCACGCGCAGCCGAGTCTGCTGCTGCGCAACACGGGCGATCGACTTCGTAATGTCAGCGGACAGTCTGGGCCGGCGTTCGCCGCCGAGACGGTGAGCCGTGCGCTGGCGAAGGGCGACATCGACAACGATGGCGATCTCGATCTGCTCATCACCAGCAACGGCGGACCAGTGCAGTTGTTGCTGAACGAAGGCGGCAATCGCAACAACGCGCTCCTCGTGAAGACCATCGGTACGAAGACGAATCGCGACGGCATCGGCGCCCGGATTCGGTTGACTGCCGGCGGGAGGACGTTCGTCGATCAAGTGACGAGTGGCTCGAGCTATCTCACGCAGCATGACATGCGGGTGCACGTGGGCCTCGGCACAGCGACCACGGTCGAGCGTCTCGAGATCACATGGCCGGACGGACGGATCGACGCGATCGAGAATTTGCCGGTCAATCACGTCATCACTGTTCGTGAGGGTCAGGGGGAGACGCAGCGTGCGCCCTTCGCGCGCTGACCTCCGCCGCTCGCGCCGAGGCGTGAGGATCGGCCTGATCCTGACGCTGGTCGTCGCATCGCTCGCCTTCCCAGGCAACGCCGGCGCACAACGCCCGGAGATCGTTCGCGTACTTACCGACCTGCGCGCTTCACTGGAGGGCAGCTACGGCGACGAAGGTCCAGAGATTGCCCGTCTCATCGGTGCACTGTCTGAAGCGCCGGCGAGCTGGGAGCAATCGATTGCGGCGTCCGACCCGCTGCACCCGAACGATCCCGTCACGGCTTATCTCGCTCTCGCACGTTCGGCGCTGGACGCTACGGATCTCGCGCGTGCTCGCGACACGTTGCTACGCACGGTCCAGGACGTGCTCCGCGGTGCCCATTCCCGCACACCCACTCCATTCCCCATTACTGCCGGATCGCTGAACGCGTCCGGCGGAACGCCTCTCTTTCCGTTGGCGCGCTATGCCGATGGCTTTGCCCGTGCGACACGAGGCCAGATCGACGAGGCGGTCGTGCGCATCCGCGAGGCCACAGCGCGTGATCCGCTGTTGGTGGATCCGGCGTCTCAAACCGAAGGTTTTCGGCAAGCCGCTGGATCGCTTCGCCGAGGGGGTCTCCGTGAAGCCCGCGCCGCGCTCGACGGCATCGTCGCCGCGTATCCCCGTTCGTCAGAAGCGCACCGCATGCTCGCGACCGCAGCAGCGATTGGCGGCGACACCCGCACGAGCATCGAACATTTCGAAGCCGCCGTGCGCATTCGTCCCGACGACGAGCGGTCGTGGATCGAGATGGCGAACACGCACGTCGATGCCGGAGCGTTCATCGACGCGACGCGTACGCTCGAGAAAGCCATCGCTGCGATACCGGACTCAGGTGGACTGCATTGGAGACTTGCAGGGCTGCTAGTAAGGGCCGAACAGAACGGAGAAGCGCTCTCGCACTACAGCGAGGCCGAGCGACTCATGCCGCTGTCGGGACGATCACAAGTGCACCAGGCAGTGGCCACACTCGCATTGGTGCAGTTGGACGCGGCTGGCGCGGCCGCCGCCCTTGAGCGTCGCGTGCAGGAGGATCTCAACGACGCGTCAGCTCATCGGGATCTCGCCAGCGTTTACACGAGGCAAGGCCGTCAGGACGAGGCCTTCGCCGAATTGGCGATCGCGGCGTGGATCGACCCCGATGACCCGCTCACACTCGTGGCGCTCGGTCGCAGTCTCATGGCCGATCGGCGTGACGACGACGCAGTCGCGGCGCTCGAGCGAGCGGTGATGCTGCAACCCGATCTCCGGGAGGCCCGGTATGCGCTCGCGCAAGCGTTGACGCGCGCGGGGAAATCCGAAGACGCACGAACGCATCTCCTGGAATTCGAGCGGCAGCGCGCAGTCGCCGTCGCTCGCGAGCAACGCGACCTGGACATCGCTGCGGCGAAGGGCGAGGCTGCCAAGCGGTCGGTCGCGGGACAACACCGTCAGGCCATCGAGGCCTGGAGGAAGGTGATCGCGATCGAGCCTACCGCGGCGCAGAACTATCTCGATCTCGGGGACGCACTCGTCAAGGCCGGCGCGCTCGAAGAAAGCGTGCAGGCGTTCGTCAAGGCGGCGGAGTTGGACGGCGTTGCCGAAGTGCACCTACGACTGTCCGAAGTCCTCGCACGCATGGGAAGAACGCGCGAAAGCGGTCTGGCGCACGAGACGTACGAACAGCTGCGGCTGGAAGATTTCCGGCGACGCGTACGCCGTTGAATGCGGGTCTCCGAACAAGCATGGATTGACAGCGACCCTGAACTAGCGTAAAAGCGCCACAACTCTGGACGCGGTGCGGGAGGCTACGTGTCCAGAGTTATCACTCTCGACTTGGAGGTCCAATGATGCGAGGACTGACCAGGCCGCTGATCGTTCTGACAGCGGTCCTATTGGTACCCTGTGCTGCCTACGCGCAAAGCTCCATTGCGGGAATTGTCAGAGACGCCTCCGGCGCGGTCATGCCGGGCGTGACGGTCGAAGCCACGAGTCCGGCGCTTATCGAGAAAGTCCGCACAACGACCACTGACGACAGCGGTCGCTACCAGATCACGGTCTTGCCCGTCGGCACTTACAAGGTCACCTTCGCCCTGCAGGGATTCAGCACGGTTGAACGGGACAACGTGGTGTTGACGACCGACTTCACCGCGAATGTCAACGCGCAGCTCTCGGTCGGCAACATCGCCGAAACCGTGAGCGTCGTGGCCGAATCACCCTCGGTGGACATCCAGAACGCGAAAGTGCAGTACGTCTTCACTGGCGACGAAATCTCCAACCTCCCGACCGAACGCGACCTCGGAGGCCTGCTGAACCTGGTGCCCTCGGTCACGACGAACCAGGGACGGTGCACTGGCGGCGTCGGTGCCTTCTGTAACGGCATCGCTCCCGCCTTCAACTCGCACGTCTCAGCGCTGGACGCCGATGGCCAGAATCAGGGCCGCATCGTCGTGGACGGCATGACCATCAACCGTGGCGCGGCGCCGCAAGGCATCAACCTCAACACCGGTGCGACCAACGGCATTGCTTTCGACACCGCGAACGTCCAGGAACTGACCTTCACGCTCTCAGGAGCGCTCGGTGAATCAGAGACCGGCGGCGCCACCATCACGATCGTGCCCCGCACCGGCGGCAACCGCTTCGCCGGGTCCTATTTCACCAGCTACACGAACGACAACTTCTTCGATCGCAACCGCGGCACGCGGCTGTCGAATACACCTGCCACTCAGGACCTGGTCAAGGACTACGACGTGAACGGCTCCTTTGGCGGACCAATCAAGCGGAACCGGCTCTGGTTCTTCCTGCAAGGCCGAACGAGGGGTGAGGAGAAGTATCCCAACGGAGGGACCGTCGGCGGGTTCGCGAACCTCAACGAAGGTAAGTTCGGGTACAACTACCAACCGCAGCGCGGCGACGGCACCAAGGACTCGTGGCTCACGTATACCAGCGAGCAGAAGAACCTCTCCTTGCGGCTCACGCTGCAGGCCACCCAGCGAAACAAGTTCAACATGGCCTGGGACGAGCAGGATGCCTGCACCAACCCCTGCAAGGGCATGATCAACATCGTCGATTCTCCCGAGAGCTACTTCTCGCTGCAGAACCGGCCGAATCGCCTGCGGTCCGTCTCGTGGACGAACCCGTTCACCAACAAGATCCTGTTCGAGGCCGGCATCACCGCCGTGAACACCCTA
>DATCXH010000855.1:0-2565 GCA_036565925.1 Vicinamibacterales bacterium | reverse complement strand
ATGCGGTGCCGCCGCCGCCGACCTTCCACCACTCTCCGCTCCACGTTTTAGCCGCCTGCTCCATCGCCTTCGACTCGAAGCCGCGCTTGGGATCGCCTGGGACGGTGTAGGTGCGCCACACCAGCTTTCCGGTCTCGGCGTTGTAGGCCGAGATGTAGCCACGCACGCCGTACTCCGCGCCGGCGTTGCCGATGATCACCATGTCTTTGGCAATCCGTGGATAGCCGCTCACCGCGTACGGTTGCGCCGGGTCCGTGGTCGCCACGCTCCACACTGGCTTCCCTGACTGCGCATCGAGCGCAATCAATCGGCCGTCCAATGTGCCGACATACACCTTGCCTCGATACAGCGCGACGCCGCGATTGACGACGTCGCAACAGATGAAGAATGCGCGCGTCCGCGGCACTGCCGGGTCATACATCCAGCGCACGTTTCCCGTTTTCGCGTCGAGCGAGTACACGACACTCCATGAACTGGTCGTGTAGATCACACCGTTCTCGACCAGCGGTGTGGCCTGGAGACCGCGCGTGGTGGGGAATTCGCGGTTCCACATCAGGCCAAGCTGTCCGATAGTTTGCTCGTTGATCTGCTTCAGTGGGCTGAACCGATGGTCGTCGTAGGTTCGGCCATACATCAGCCAGTTGCTGGTATCGCTGTCAGCGCCGGCCAGTCGGGCGCCGTCAACAGACTTGGGGGCCTGGCTCGCGGTGAGGCCGATCAGTGCGAGCACCAGAACCGACGCGGCGAAGAACGCGACACGCATAGGCCCTCCCTCGGAGCAGCTGGAAGAGTGACACCGGTGCGCCGAAGGATAGCGCGGAATGAACGCGGCGGTACCTCGCTTTAGAATATGGATGTGACACGGAAAGAACTGCTGGCATTCATGCGCCGCGAGCGTTTCGCGGTTCAGGCGAGCGTTGCGCCTAATCACAACGTCCAGGCTGCGGCCGTGGGCATTGCCGTGTCAGATGACTTCGAGTTGGTGTTCGACACGCTGATCGACTCACGAAAGGCCAGGAACCTTCGCGCGAACCCGTCTATCGCGTTTGTCATCGGCAGCACGGCCGAGGGCACCGAGCGCACCGTGCAGTACGAAGGCGTTGCCGACATGCCGTCGGGCGACGAGCTTCGGCGCGTGCAGGAGATCTACTTCGAGGTGTTTCCGGACGGCCGCGATCGGTTGCATTGGAAAGGCCTGATTCACGTGCGCGTGAAGCCGCTGTGGATTCGCTACAGCAACTACGGTCCCATCCCGCCACTCGTGCTCGAGTTCAACGCCGAGGCGTTGCGCGCATTGTGATTTCAGGTCCGCCTGAAGGCGGACACTACATCGACGTCCGCCTGAAGGCGCACACTACGTACGACCGTCGATCGCCGCTTTGACGCGCTCGGGTGTGAACGGCACCTCGCGGATGCGGACGCCGGTTGCGTCGAAGATCGCGTTACCGATTGCCGCTGCGACGACCGTGATCGAGCACTCGCCGCTGCCGCACGCATCCTCGTCTGGTTGATTGATCAACACCGTCTCGATACGCGGGATCGCAAATCCGAGCGGCAGCGAGCGATAGGTGCGCCAGTCGATCGACGTGATCTTCTCCTCATCCCAGGTCACCATCTCGCCGAGCGCGCGGCTCATACCCTGCAGCGCGCCGCCCTCAATCTGATTGCGCATGCCGTCGGGATTCGAGATCGGTCCGCAGTCCTGCGCGACCACCAGCCGCGTGACGTGGACCTGTCCGTTGCCTTGGTTGACGTCCACCTCGGCGATCATCGCGACATAGCCGTTGTCGCCTTCGTAGCACACGCAGGAGATGCCGCGTCCGCTGACGGTTCCGTTGCTGCTCGGCGGGTCTTGGGAGGCAACACCCGCCCTACGATTGGGCGACGGACGTGGCTGCCAGTTGGCGGCTTTCGCCGCGGCTTGGATCGCTCCACTGAGTCGCGCGTGATTCAGGTGACGCAGCCGGTAGGCCACGGGATCGGCTTTGACGTGCGCCGCCACTTCATCCATGAAGCACTCATGCGCGAACGTGTTCTGTAAACGCTCCGGCGCGCGCAGCGGGCCGGTGAAGAATGGCGATCGCACGCGATGCGAGAGTACGCGCTCGCTGCGCACCAGGCCCGCGCCGTTCTGCGCGGACCCCACCCGGCCCGCGATGTAGGACGGGGCGGTATTCAGATTGTTGTTGAGCGGCTGCGTTGGCGCTGGCGCCGGCGTGCGCGGATTGAACGGCGCAGGATTCAAGCCGAGCAGCGTGCCGGTGACGACGTTGCCTGGCGTGTTGTAGCCAGGCCGTCCGCCTTTTGCCGCCGACCATGCCTCGTAGTCCCAGGCGATGATCGTGCCGTTCGCGTCGACGGCGACACGCTGATCGATCGCAAACAGGTTGCCGTAATTCTCCCAGGCCATTTCGTCCTTGCGCGAGAGCTGCACGCGCACGGGCTTGCCGACGGCTTGTGAGAGGACAGCGGCATCGTACGTGACGGTATCCGCGCCGTTGATCCCGTAACATCCGGCACCGCGCGTGTAGATCACGCGCACCGACTCCGGCTTCACTCCCAGGA
>DATCXH010000994.1:0-3593 GCA_036565925.1 Vicinamibacterales bacterium | reverse complement strand
CCCTTCAACGTGGAGTTGTTCACCGCCACAGATAGCGCAGACTCACCGACCTATCTCGACGCGCTGATGGCCGTCGTCGGCGGCTTCCGCGGGTGGGTCGTGCCGTACCAAGCGGCACCCACGCAATCCCCAGCGGATGACATGATGCCGCCCTTCGCGGTGCGTTGGTTGGACGATCCAGCCACCGCGGCGTCGAGCCCATATGTCAATACGCTGATCACCGGCACACCGGCGCTCACGATTCGTGGCGACACTATCAAGGCAGGCAATTTCATGCGAGTCGCGAAGTACGATTTCGCGTGGCCTGAATGGCGGGTCTCGTTGCAGACGGATCGCACGGTGACGATCCAGACGACGGGCCTCGGTGGCTCCGTCTCACTCGATCGCCGGTTGCGGCTTGCCCTGCCCTATCTCACGACATCGTCGGAGGACGCGACGCTCAAGGACACGTTCCCGACGGCCGTTGATCGACAGATCACGACGGCGTGGAGCACGGACACCGGGACGATGCAGGACGAAGCCGACCGGCAACTCGCGGTATTCGGTGAAGCCCGGGGACTCTACACGCTGAGCGCTGCCGCTGATCTCGCGCAAGTCGTGCTGGCAGTGCCAGGCGATCCAGTGACGGTCACGAACTACCCGCGCTATGGCTGCGACACATCCAGGACGTTCCTGTTGCTCGCACTGCAAGTGAACTACCTCGATCGACGGGCCGGTTCGCCGGAACTACTGGGCTTCAACGCGACGGTCTGGGGCTAACGATGGGACTCCTCTTCGGAACGCCAATCTACAGTGATGACGGAGTGCTCTACACGCCCGCCTATTCAGGGGGATCGTGGAACAGCACGTTGGTATTGAACAACGTGAAAGACCGACACTCCTGGCGCGTGGCGCGGTCCTCGACGGCGAGCCTTCAGGATACGCGGTTCCGTTGCGACCTCGGCGCGGATCGCACGGCGCGGATCGTCGGCGTTGTCCAACCGCCGAGCGCGCGGCTGTCGTCTGGTGCGAAGATTCGATTTCTCGCGGCGCCGAGCGCGATGTTGTTGGACCTCGAATCCGGCGACGACTTCTCACGGCTGAGCGCGACCTATACACGTGCGGTCAGCGGATCAGCCGTGCGAGTCGGGTCGTATGTCGACTCTAGTGGGACCGTCCGCGTCGACTACGCGAATGAAAACCGCGCGCTCTGGTCGGAAGACTTCACCAATGCGGCGTGGGTGAAGAGCGTGAGCATGGTCGTCACTGGCAACACGACCGCAGACCCGAACGGTGGATCGACGGCCGACACGCTCAAGTGCAACGCCGCGGGCAATCAGACCGTCATTCAAGATCTTGGAACGCTCCCAAGTGCCGCCTACGTCTTCGGCCTCTATGTGAAGCGCAAGACGGGCACAGGCAACGTTCAGCTTACGCTCGATGGCGGGACGACGTGGACGACGATCGCTGTCACGGCGAATTGGGTGCGCTACACGATCACACAGACACTCGCCAACCCTGACATTGGCGTGCGGATCGCCACGGTTGGCGACGAAGTCTACGTGTGGGGTGCGCGGGTCAATCTCGGCAGCACGTTGG
The DNA here is from genome assembly GCA_036565925.1 of Vicinamibacterales bacterium. GTDB lineage: Bacteria > Acidobacteriota > Vicinamibacteria > Vicinamibacterales > UBA2999 > Gp6-AA40. The sequence goes on along the minus strand of DATCXH010000994.1, from coordinate 2,015 downwards.
ATGCGGTGTACCTCCCCACCACGAGCGCCACGGCCTCGTCGCCGATCCGCGACGGTCACTTCATCGGCGGCGTGCGGACGATCCTCCTCGAGCCCACCAGCACGAATCTCGTCATCCAGTCCGACGCACTCGCCACCGGATGGAGCGCCGCTGGCACCCTCACCGCGACCAACGCGGTCGGCACCTACGGCGGTCGATCGTTCTCGCGCGTCACCAACCCGTCAGGCGGATCACTCAACCGAAGCGTGACCCTGACCGGCGACGGCGTCAAAGCCGTCTCCATTGTCGTGAAGCAGGATGGCACGAACGCCGGATGGTCCTACGTCCTGCTTCGTGATACGACATCAAGCGTCAACCGGCTCGCCGTCAAGTACACCGTCGCCTCGAATGGCGTCGTGACGGCCACGGCGAGCGCCGGCAGCATCCTCGAAGTGGTGGCGCTGGCCGATGGCACCTATCGCATTCTCGCGAAGAGCTCGAGCGTCACCGCCTCGCACAGCCACAGCATCTACGCCAACGACACCGGCGGCGACGCGACGTTGGCGAGTGTCCTCCTGTCCCGTGTGCAGGTTGAAGACATCGCATACCCGACGTCGGAGATCCCGACGACGACGACGACCGTCACGCGGAACGCCGATAGCCTGACGGTCCCCTCAGTCTCGTCAAGCGGCACGATCTACCAGAAATATTTCGACCTCGCCACGCGCGCCTACGTCGAGTCGACGACGGCGTACACGTCAGGGAGCGCGATCCCGTTCACGACGGGCCGGGGCTATGTGGCGACCCGCATTGCGTCGGGCACGAAGACGCAGGCCGACATGCAGGCGATGGTCTACGATTCGGGTTGGCTTGATGCGTTCCCGTCGGGCAAGACGCTCGAGGACGTGGACGATATGCCGCTCAACGTCCTCAAGATCTTCGATGTCGACGACGCAATCACCGCGCGCTACTGGTCCTGCCAGATCGACGACGGCCAGAACGCAAATGGCTATGTCGACATCGCGCGGTTCCTCGTGACGGGCGCCTACGAGCCCACGGTGCCGATCGACACAGGCGGCAATTTCGGCATCGAAACCACCTCACAGCGCATCGTCGGCGATTCTGGCAGCGCGACCTACGTGAAACGTCCGAGAACACGTGCCGCGAAGTTCGTGCTGGGCAATCTCTCAGAAAGCGAAGCACTCGGCGACAACCTCAAGCTGCAACGGCTCGTGGGCACGACCGAGCAATTCGTGTTGTGCCTCGACACCGAGGCGACCACGTACCTCGACGAGCAGACGTTCTTGGCGACGTTGCGGAATCTGAGCCCGCTCGAGCAAGCCGCCTATCCGGTGTATACAGTGCCCTACGAAGCGGTGGAGGATATCTAGGGATGTCGAATGCGACCATCACTGACGCCATGATGCGTCACGGAGGACGTCGACGATGACGAAAGGGCAAGAGACGGTTCGGACGGCGGTGGTCGGCGGTGTGATCGCGCTGGCTGGATCGCTAGCGCTCATCCTCCTGACCGGGGCGTGGAGCGCCAAAGAAAACGCATCGGATCACAAGGCGGATATCCAAGCGGTCAACGCGAATATCCGTAGGGTGCTCGATGTCGTATGCGCGCCGCAACCGACAATCCCGCAATGCACGGAGTCGTCCCGATGAGACACGTCGCTGCCATCGTTGCTGCGCTGACCCTCGTCGCGTTCGCGGGCGTCATCGTCTGGTACAATCGGACAGCGCTCACCGCCCCGCTCCTCATCGCGGCAGGATCGTGTCTCGTGCTCGCGCTGGCGCTCGCGATTCCTAGTGATTTCCGCGCGGCGCTGGCGTCGGTTGCGCCCTATGTGCCGATGATGCGTGGCGGGAATCCACCGGCAGATCCCCCGTCCGGTGGCGCGTCATGACATCACGCGTACTGGCCGCCGTGCCGGGGGCTCGAGGCTTCGACGCGAACGCGATCGTGAGCGCCGACAACGCGCGCGCATTTGTCGCGCACGGCTATTCCTTCGCGCTCCGTTATCTCCCAC
>DATCXH010000275.1:0-3284 GCA_036565925.1 Vicinamibacterales bacterium | reverse complement strand
GCTCGACGTAGCGTTGCATGTACATCTGCGACTGCTGGCGACTGGAGGGCGCCGGCAGGGCGACCGTCCTGAATATTCGTGGGCTGACGCGCTCGGTCAGCGCCTTGATCGTCCCCCCTTTGCCGGCACCGTCGCGGCCTTCCAGCACGATCACGATGCGCTGCTGTTTCTCCTTGACCCATTGCTGCAGGTGACATAACTCGACTTGGAGCTTCCTGAGCTCTTTTTCATATTCTGAACGTTTCATCTCGTCACTCCTCGACTCACTTTGCTCGCTCGGGGCGAGCCCCTTCGACTCGTTTCACTCGCTCAGCGCAAGCCCTCAGCGGCGGTTCTCCACGAAATCGCGGAGGACGTCCGGAATGCCGGAGCCCGTTCCCGATGGGCGCAGATCGCTTTTCACCCACGCGGTGTGCTCTTTTCGGCCAAACGCGAATCATCCCGGCCTCCCCATGGATGCCGGTGCGTGGCACTCACAGTGCAAATACCTTGCACGTGCTGGCAATGAGCATGGCGGAACCGGAGGCGCACGGCCTCTCGCAAAGCGCCGTCGAGATTGGGCGCGTGTTCGGGCTGCCGATCACGAACTCGATGCTCGTGACGTGGATCGTCGCCGCCGGCTTGATTCTCTTCGCACGTCTCGCGACCCGGCGGATGCATCAGGTGCCAGGCGGCGCGCAGAACTTTCTGGAGTGGCTGATCGAAACCCTCTACAACTTTCTCGAGGACATCATCGGCCGTCACCTGCTGACCCGAACGTTCTGGTTCTTCGGGACCGTGTTCATCTTCATCCTTGCCGCAAACTGGGTCGGCCTCATCCCCGGCATCGGTTCGATCGGGTGGGGTCACGACACGCCACAAGGCTTCGTCCTCGAGCAGCCGCTGCTCCGCGGTGCCAACGCCGATGTGAACCTGACCCTGGCGATGGCCCTGGTGTTCTTTGCCTGTTGGATCGTCTGGGCGCTTCGCGAAGTGGGCCCGCTCGGGTTCGTCAAGGAACTGTTCGCGCCGAAAGGCGAGAGCGCCGGCGCGCTGCGGGTACTGCTGGTGGTCGTGTTCTTCGCTGCCGGTCTGCTCGAAGTCATCTCGATTCTCTTTCGACCGATCTCGCTCAGCTTCCGCCTCTACGGCAACGTGTTCGCAGGCGAAAACATGCTCGAGACGGTCGGTGCGATTCCGGTCATCGGGTGGCTCGTGCAGATCCCCTTCTACTTTCTGGAACTGCTGGTAGGGCTCGTTCAGGCGATGGTATTCACCTTGCTGACGGCGGTCTTCACGCTGTTGATCTGCCAACCCCACGAGGAACCTGCGGCGGCTCCGCACGGATCGCCTTGATCAAGGAAGGACTCGAACGATGGTCGGCAACTTACATATCGGATTGGCGGCTCTCGGCGCAGCCATCGCCGTGGGGATCATCGGAATGAAAGCGTCGGAGGCGGTTGGACGCAATCCGGGTTCGTCCACAAAGGTGATGGTGCAATCGATTCTGGCCATTGCCTTCGCCGAGGCGATCGTCTTCTACACGCTGTTCCTCGTGCGGTAGCCGAGGGCGATGATGCTTGCCTTGCTGCTGCAACAGCCACAGGAGGACGTTGGTCAGATCCAACAGATCGCCAGGACATTCGGTGTGGCGTGGCCGCATCTGATTGCCCAGATACTCAGCTTCACCATTGTCTGTGCGCTCCTGTATTGGCTGGCGTATCGCCCGGTTCTCCAAATGCTGGAACAGCGCCGTCAGCAGATCGCCGATGGTCTGGCGAATGCGGAGCAAGTCCGCGCCGAGCTGGCGAAGACCGAGGCAATGCGCCGCGACGTGCTGACGCAGGCGCATGCCGAGGCAAAAACGATTGTGCGTGACGCGCGCGCGGCGGCGGCGCGGATCGAGGCACAAGGCGTTCAACAGGCCAACACCAGCGCACAGGAGATCCTGGCGAAGGCACACCAGGCGACCGAGCGTGAGCACGCGCTCATGCTGGACGATCTCAAACGTCAGGTCGGACGACTCGTGCTCCAGACCACGGCGCTGGTGACCGGAAAGGTGCTCACCGACGACGATCAGCGCCGTCTGGCGGAGGAGAGCGCCAGACGACTCACAGCGTGATCGAGAGGGGCGTGGAGCTCACGATGCGAATCACCAGGCGCAACAAACGAGAGGCGTGGCGCCTCCATCGTATGTGTTTGGTAAACGGCGTGCTCGACGACTCGCGCGCCCGCTTGGCGGCGAACCGGATGATCGAATCGGGGCGACACGACAGAGTGGGAATCCTCAGCCATTTTGTGCGTCTACTCAGGCTGGATCGCGACCAACACACGGCACACGTCGAGAGTGCGGTCCCCCTCCCTGCGGATGTGCGTGCGCAGCTCGAGGCCGACATCACGCACTGGTTCGGACCAGGCGTCTATGCGGAGTTCACCGAGAACAGCGATCTCATCGCCGGCGTGCGCATGCGGGTGGGCAGTCATATTTACGACGGCAGCGTACGTGGACGCCTCGCCGCGATTGAGGCGAGTTTGTAGCGGCGAGTAGTGAGTTTGTAGAGGCGGGTCTTTAGACCCGCCTTGGCAGGTGACAAACTATGTCCAGTCTCCTCTCCGAGATCGAAGCACAGATTGCCGGGGCCAAGTCCGCCGTCTCCAGACAGAGTATCGGGATCATCAGGGAGATCGGCGACGGTGTCGCACGCGTGGAAGGTCTCGCCGATGTCATGGTCAACGAGATGCTCGATCTGGGGCAGGGCGTCACCGGTCTGGCACTGAATCTCGACGACACCGAGGTCGGCGTGATCATCCTCGGCGACTACACGCGTCTCGAGGAAGGCGGCGAGGTCCGCGGGACGGGGACACTGCTGCAGGTGCCGGTCGGCAAAGGATTGCTCGGGCGCGTCGTCAACACGCTGGGAGAGCCACTCGACAATAAAGGGCCCATCGCCAGTCAGGTCATGTATCCCGTCGAGAAGCTGGCGCCGGGGATCGTTCGCCGCAAACCGGTCAGCGAGCCGGTCCAGACCGGCATCATGCCGATCGACGCGATGATCCCCATCGGCCGCGGTCAGCGGGAGCTGATCATCGGCGACCGGGCAACCGGCAAGACCGCCATCTGCATCGACACGATCATCAGCCAGGCGCGGCTCAACAAAGCCGCAGAGATGTCGGCCGATACCGCGTACAGGCCGCTCTACTCCATCTACGTGGCGATTGGTCAGAAGCAGTCCACGATTGCGCGAATCGTATCGGTGCTCGAGAAGGAAGCCGCGCTGCCGTACACGGTCGTCGTCGCCTCGCCC
>DATCXH010000901.1:0-4914 GCA_036565925.1 Vicinamibacterales bacterium | reverse complement strand
GTTTCCTGCGCCAGCACTGACTGACAAAGCAGCGTGAGGGCGATAGCAAGGGTGTACCACCGTCTCATAAGCCGCTCCACTTTTACATCCAACGTCTCGCGCTACCGTTCGCGAGGTCTTCAGCACAGCCGTACGACTCTTGTCGGCCAGACGGATGGGCTCGCATCGATGCTGCTAGCGTGTCCGAGAACGTGCACAGCGTCGCGTCGAACCCATCTCACTCGATCCGTCTCCCCACTCGACGCGACCTGGGTCAGAACATAGACGCGAAGCGTGGCAGCCGCCAGCTACGCAAACACGTGGGGAACCTTGGATGGGAAGTCGCAACGGCGCGCCCGAATGCATCGCGCGTGGAAACTGAGACGGCGCGCACGTCGGGCGCCTTCAACCGTACCAAGGCATCGGCGGGCGCAGTGTTGTGGGGAAAACTCAGACGAGGCGCTGACGCAGGGCCTTCGCGACGGCCTCCGTCTTCGAGTGGACCTGCAGCTTTTCGTAGATATGTCGCAAGTGGAAGGAGACGGTGTTCGTGGAGATGCCCATCTCGCGCGCCGCCGTCTTGTAGTGGTGCCCCTCGACCATCAGTTTGAGCAACTCCGTCTCCTGTGGCGTCAGACGGCAGGACGCTTGCGCCGGGGGCCGGAACTCCCGAAAGAGGGTGATGACGCGCCGGGCAATTTCCGGCGACATCGGCGCGCCGCCATCCGTCACTTCCTTCAGTGACTCCAGCAGCCGCGCCGGCGGCGTATTCTTCAGGAGGTACCCGGACGCGCCCGCGCAGATCGCGTTGAACACGTTCACATCATCGTCGTATACCGTGAGCGCGAGGATCGGCACGTCGGGGAAACGCTCGCGCAGCTGGCGCGTGCCTTCGATGCCGTCGATCCCGGGCAGCCCAATATCCGTGAGGATGACGTCGGGCCTGGTGCCGCTGATGCCTCCCAGCGCGTCCTCCATCGTCCGGAAATCGGCCGCACATTGAAAGCCGCCGGTGCCATCGATCAGCATTTTGAGGCCTTCGCGCACCTCGCGCACGTCTTCGATGATGACGATGCGAATGGGCACTCAGGAGTGCCGCCGAAAGATGTTGATAGCCATAGCCGGAACCATGGAAGAGTAGTCCGTAACCACGATGGCGTCACCTACGTATTCGCGCGGCTGTGGCCCGCAGGACGTCAGATCGGCACATCGAGCCGCACGGTCGTGCCGGCACCGCTTCGGGAGGTGATGTCGAGCGACCCATGCAGCGTCTGAGCGCGCCGCTGCATACTCCCAAGCCCTTGCCCATCGACAGCGCTCCTCGAATCGAACCCGATGCCGTTGTCGATAATCGCGAGAACGAGCCGTGACGCTTCGATGCGCAACTCGATTTCCACGAGTGAGCATCGTGAGTGGCGCGCCGCGTTGTTGACGGCTTCTTTGAAGATCAACAGTAGATCGCGCCGGATGTCGACGCCGATTCTGAGATTGTCGGCCTCGCCGGGCGCGGAGAACCGCAACTCGATGTCCCGCAGCGTGAACAGCTCGTCAGCATGCTGCCGCATCCTGCGCGTCAGATCGATGAGGCTGTCTCGCTTCGGATTGATCGCCCAGATGATGTCGCTCATCGAGCCGACCGATTCGCGGGCGATACGCGCGATCGAGGCCAGTGGCCCGACGTCCTGGGTGTGGCTGGCGACCTCGGCGAGGACTGCGATCCGCGTGAGATTGGCTCCCACGTCGTCGTGGAGATCGGTAGCAATCCGAGTCCGGATGTGGACCAACTCCAGCAGCCGTGCTACGCGGTACCGGTACCCCGCGTACGAGATCGCCCCGGCAGTGGTGGCGATGAGCGCCAGGGCCCACCAGCGAAGCCAGAGTGGGGAGAGGATCGTGAAGTCGATAGCCGCAGGATGTGCGCTGACGATCCCGTCCGAGTTCACCGTCCGGACAGTGAAGCGGTATCGACCCGGTGCCAGGCTGGCGTACGTAACCGTGCGGTGCTCGTCTGGGGCGCTCCAGTCCGTGTCGGCCCCCTCCAGCAGGTACTGATAGCGCAGGACTTCACCGGACCCGAAGCCGAGACCCACGAAGTCGATCTGTAGCTGATTCTGCTGCGGCGCCAGGTTGCCGAGCGAGAGTTGCGGTTCCCCCAGTGCCGAAACGAGGCGCGGTACGCCAGTGACGCGCAACCCTGTGATCAGGATCGGAGGCGTTGGTGGCGACGGGACATCCGGCTCGGGTTCGAGTCGGGCGAGGCCGCTCGACATCGCGAACCACAGCGCGCCGGTCCGATCCCGGAACGCCCCGCCGACCGTGCCCGCCGCGTAGCCGTCCGTCGTCGTGAACTGTTTCACCCGCCGGGTCGCAGGATCGAATCGATCGATGCCATGACCGCCGCCGACGTAAATCCGTCCGCTGAGATCCTCCGCGAGGGCCACGGCGTTGTCACTCGACAATCCCTCGCGCGTCGCATAGCTGATGAACCTCGGCCGGGTCGCGCCGGTGTCGTCGACGCGCACAAGTCCGCCACGGGCCGAGGCGAGCCACAGCCGGCCGGATCGATCAACGTGAATGTCCATAATCGCGCCGAGCGGCAATCCCTCGTCCGGCGTGAAAAAGGTGAACGTGTCGTGCGCGTAGCGCGCGAGGCCATTGTTGAAGCCAAACCACAGTGTGCCAGACGGCTCTTCCCCGAACGAACGCGGGCGGTCGTCGCGGAACTCGGGAAGCCCGCCTGCGTGCGTCAGGTCGCGAATCTTCCCGCTGCGCGGATCCCAGCGGCCGAGGCCGTTCGTTGAGGGATGAATGGTGGAAATCCAGATATTGCCGCGGGAGTCCTCGAACAACCGGAACACCTGTTGCGCAGTCAGACCGTCCCTGGTGGTGTAAACGGCAAGGGGGTGTGCCGTGGCCACCGCCGTGATCTCCTGGTTTGCCGGAAACCGATAGAGACCGTCGGCCGTGCCGACCCACCACGTGCCGTCCCGCGCCTGGAGCGTGACATGCTCCATCACCCAGCCGAGATTCGTGACCGTCGAAGGCGTGAACCACGTGAAGCGCTGATCCTTGAGCTGCCCGAGGCGGGGATGGAAGGTAGGCCGATCGCCTCTCAATACATCAAGCCTCGCGCCCTCGAACACACTGGTGCGGACGTCTCCCAGGACATTTCCCCGAAAGGCGAGATTACCGGCACGGTCCTCGAACACATGGTTGACCGTCTCGATACCATCTTGCTCGCCATACGTGCTGAAGCCACCACGCGTCAACTTCATCACGCCGGCGCTGTTCGTGCCGAGCCAGAGGTTGCCCCCGAGGTCCTCGTTGACGGCCGTGATGTCGAAATAACTCAGCCCGTTGCGTTTCGTGTATGAACGGAAGCGATGGCGGTCATCGCCCATGTCAAGGAATTCTGCGAGCCCTCTCGCCGTGGCCACCCAGAATCGGCCGTCGGACGCCTCGAACAGCTGAAACACCCAGGGCGACGGCAGACCGTTCTCGTCTCCGTCCCGATAGCCGAACTGGGAGTCAACGACCGGGGTCTCGCGGTCCGGCCCCGTGCGCAGCCGAAAGAAGCCCCCCTGATGAGTAGCCGCCCAGAGACGGCCGCTGCGGTCCTCAAACAGATCCCAGACATCGTCGCCCGGCAGGCCGTCGCGCGTGGTGTACCGCGCCGTGCTGCCGTCGCGCCAGCGGCGATACAGACCGCTCGGAGACGCAATCCACAACGAGCCCTGCGCATCTTCGAGCAGATCGGCAATCTCACGCTGTCCCGGGTATTCGGTAGGAGTGCGGATATCCACGGCTCGTAGCCAGCGGCGGCCGGCCGAGAGCTCGAGTCGAAAGAGGCCCTGTCGTGTTCCTGCCCAGACCGTGCCATCGTGTCCCTCGAGCAGAACCGTCACCGCCGGGGCGCGCGCGTCCGCGTCGCCAGGCATGACGACGGCGAACATCGGCCGCTCCGTCGTGCTGCCCGCGTCCTGAGACACGTGGCGATCCGGCCTGCCTTTCGGATCGAAACGAACGAGCCCGCCGTCTGTGGCGAGCCAGTACTCGCCTTCGCGCGTTTCGAGAAGATCGTTCACACTCGAATGAGGAAGGCCCTGCTCGGTGCCGAAGTTCCTGAACGTGTATCCATCGAACTGTGAGAGTCCGCCGGCCGTGCAGAACCACAGGAACCCGCGCGAGTCCCTGACAATGCGATGGACGTCGTTATGAACAAGGCCCTCTGCGGTCGTGTAGGTCTTTATCGGAAGGCGCTCGGCCCGAAGTATCGCCGGAGCGGTCAGCAGCAATGTCGCGAGCCAGACTGCGGGGCGGCTAATCATGACTCCTTGGAACCGACCGCCATCACAGGCATCCGGGCGTGTTGGGGCCGCACGAAGGAGCGCGACTCGATGCTGTGCTGCGCATCCTATCGCATCTCGTTCCATTTGTAGCCGAGCGGAGCTGGATCATGGGTATTCATACGCCGCGTTGTTGTTTCGATAATTCCGGACTCCGGAACGCGCTCGGTGCCATCTCACTCCCCAGGAGACGGAATGGCCGAAGCTGATAGCTACGTGTTTACGTAGTTACCAGTCCCGCCGGCTTCGCGTACATCTACTGGCGGCGGGCAACACTAGCTGCCCGCCTTTGTCGCGTGCTCCCGGCTGTACCACAGAGAGAACACGCGATCACAGTGTCCTCGAGAACAACGCGTTGGCGTCAGCGACTCGTGGGTTGCGGTGAAAACAACCGCGAAGTGCGGGGACTGGCGACCGCTGGCTTTGAGGTGCGCAGATGACAACCAGAACGAAATCCCGGATCTACGTGTCAATCGCGGCGACGATTCTGACGGCGGCGCTTGCCGTCCCAGTGGCGGCACAGACCTCCTGTCCAGACTTCGGGTTTGCGCCCGGATGCTTCAGGGGGGACCTTCCAGGGACAGGATGC
>DATCXH010000900.1:0-3575 GCA_036565925.1 Vicinamibacterales bacterium | reverse complement strand
TGCCATCTCGTGACGCGCCGAGTGCGACGCGTTGCCATGCGAATGGGCGATAGCACAGGCTGAACATTTGCTGGCGGGTCAATGTCACCTTCACGGAGCGTTTCAGTTGCCGCGCAGCGAGAACGGCGAGGAACACCTGATATTGCGGCCGCAATCCCGATCCGAAGGCGCCACCTACATACCGCGACAGCACCCGCACCTGGTCATCGTCGTAATCGAACACACTGCACAAGAAGCCCTGGACGTTCTTTACCCCCTGCGTCTTGTCGTAGACGGTGAGCGTCCCCTCGTCATCCCAGACCGCTGTGCTCGCAAACGGCTCCATCGGGTTGTGATGCTCGGCCGGTGCTCGATACTCGACATCCACGCGAGCAGCGGCGGCGGCAAGTGCTTTCTCTGCGTCACCGCGAGGTGTCGGGACCGGCGGGAGGAGTTCCCGCCACGGTGGATGGTAGGCGTCGCCCATCGCCGCCTCGAGGTCGGTGACATGGGCCTCTCGGTCGTACTCAACACGCACCAGCGTTGCGGCGTATCGGGCCACCTCGAAGGTATCGGCCAGCACCAGTGCAACGGGCTGCTGATTGAACTTGATGGCGTTGTTGCGAAACGGAATGAACGTCTCACCCGGCGAGCCGGCTTCATCGACAAACGTCCGCTTCGATGCTGGCATTGGAGAGTTCTCGTGCGTGAGCACCTCGAGCATACCCGGCACAGCGAGAGCCTCAGTCGTATCGATCTTCCGAATCGTGCCTTTTGTGATCGTGCTCGACACGACAGAGCCGTACACAAGGTTCGCGATGGTGGGTTCGCCTGCATATGTCGCCTGGCCCGTGACCTTGGCGCGTCCGTCAACCCTGCTGATTGGCTCACCGACATAGGCCACGGTCACTGCGTCCTCCCGGTTCCGGAAGCGTGCTGCAGGGCGCGCACGATTGCCCGCTGCGCCAGCGCGATCTTGAAGTCGTTATGACCGAATCCTTTCGCCTCGCGAAGGATTGCGGACGCTACCGCCTCGAAGTGATCCGTGGTGACGCTCAGGCCTTTGAGCATTGCCTCGGCATCAGTGTCACGCCAGGGCTTATGAGCGACACCGCCCAGCGCCAGACGCGCTTCGGTGACGATGTCGCCGTTCATCTCGAGCCCGACTGCGACTGACACAAGCGCGAACGCATACGACGTCCGGTCGCGCACCTTCAAGTACGCGTAGTGGCTGGGGAATCCGCGCTTTGGGAGATCGATGGCTGTGATGATCTCGCCGTTGCGAAGGTCGTTGTCGATGTGTGGAGTGTCACCGGGCAGCCGGTGGAACTCAGCGAAGGGGATGCTCCGCTCACCCGTTGGCCCGGACACACGGACCACCGCTTCCAGCGCAGTCAGCGCCACACACATGTCGGATGGGTGAACGGCAATGCACTGCTCGCTCGTACCGAGAATCGCATGGATACGGTTGAAGCCATCGATGGCGGCGCAACCGGTGCCAGGCTCCCGCTTGTTGCAGGGTGTGGCCGTGTCGTAGAAGTAGTAACAACGTGTCCGCTGCATGGGGTTGCCGCCGTTTGTGGCCATGTTGCGGAGCTGTGCTGACGCGCCTGCAAGGATGGCGCGCGACAGCATCGGGTACCGGCGCTCGACCTCGGGATGATACGCGGTGTCGGCGTTCGTCACGAGCGCCCCAAGGCGTAATCCCCCGTCGGGCAGCTCCTCGATGCGTCCCAGTGGCACCCCTGTGATGTCCACGAGCCGCGTTGGTCGGGTCACGTTCTCTTTCATCAGGTCGATGAGATTCGTGCCGCCCGCAATGAACACCGCCCCATCGTCGCCTGAGACCTCTTTGACCGCCGACGCGACGTTAGCCACTCGCGTGTAAGTGAAAGGGTTCATCGCTTGGCGCTCCCTTCATTCGTGCGCATGGCTTGCTGGATCGCCGCGACAATCTGCGTGTAGGCGCCACAGCGGCAAATGTTGCCGCTCATGAGCTCACGAATCTCGTCGGCAGTTCGTGCACGTCCTTCCGCCAGCATCCCCACCGCCGAACAGATCTGGCCCGACGTGCAGTACCCACACTGGAATGCATCTTGGTCGATGAACGCTTGTTGGACGGGATGAAGCGTCGACCCTGTAGACAGTCCTTCGATCGTCGTCACGGTGGCGCCATCTTTCATGATTGCCAGCGTCAGACAGGACACGATTCGCTTGCCGTCAACGAGCACGGTGCAGGCGCCGCACTGCCCGTGATCGCAACCCTTCTTCGTGCCGGTCAGATGGAGATATTCACGCAACGCATCGAGCAGCGTCGTCCAGGGAGCGACGTTGAGCTTTACCGACGCACCGTTGAGATGCAGTGTGATGGAGCTCTTGGGCGGCAGCGATGTTCGGGATCGCGCGGCAGACGTCTTCGTGCCGGTGGCAGTACGCATCGAGATCTCCTGTGTGATGCGAACCGCGTGCAACGATCGTGCTATCGGCCGATGCGTGTCAACCGCGGATAGGCACCTCGAGCCCGCTTCACGTCGCGGAACGGCTATGACACTGCGCGGAGCGACATGGCACCACCGCGGAGCTTGTCGAACACCTCGGCCAGCTGCGAGGCGGTCACCGGGCTCGTTGGCGAGATGTCGTGGGCGTGAACGATCTTCGCCTGATGTGGCAGCAGGAAGAGATACGAGTCGCAGAACCCTGCGAGATCGTGAAGACGATGACTCGAGAGGACCAGCGCGGCTCCGCGATCGCGCTTGGTCTCGAGTGTGGTCGAGAGCCATCGAGCTGCATCAGGATCGAGCGCTTCCCAGGGTTCATCGAGGAGGGCGAGTCCGAGCGGCTGACGTCCCAGGACCGTACGCAGGCCGAGCAGTTGGCGTGTGCCGCGCGACAGCGCCCTTATCGGCCGCCGATCTGGTGTGACGATGTCGCCATTGCCGAGACTTCCCCATCCCGACGCACGAACCGATCCGGGCAGCGTCGCATCGCCCGCGAAGTAGGCGATACCAGTGCGAGTCAATGCATCGCGCGGCGTGAGACCGCCGATGCGTATATCTCCTGATCGAGGCACCAGACATCCAGCCAACGTCCGCAGCAGCGTCGTCTTGCCGGAGCCGTTCGGACCGAGGACACCCAGTGTGTGACCTGCAGCAACGTCGAACGACACCTCTCCAAACACCTGCCGTCGGCCGTATTGGACGGTCAGGTCGCGGACCGACACGGCGACGGCCGTCACTGTGCCGCCTCCAGTGGAACGCTCGCCCGCGATATCCACCGGCACGCAGCAATCATCGAGACGAAGGCGAGCAGCAGTGCCGGTGCCGCGATCAGTCCGTCGCCAACATTCAGTTCGCGACCCACGAAAATGACCGGGTAGACGAGAAACTCCCACGCCCGCTGCATCCACTCGCTGACATCACTCGCGGAACGGCTGGGCAAGGTCACCGGCGAGAGCACACTGGTCGAAAGCGTCAAGACCAGCAGCCACCCGATTCCGCCGGAGAATCGCGGCAGCCTCACGGTAATCGCCCACCCCATGGTCGACACGAGAACCATGGCGGCGCATGTTCCCGACGCCAGCAGTCTCATGGCTGCGC
>DATCXH010000884.1:0-3711 GCA_036565925.1 Vicinamibacterales bacterium | reverse complement strand
CCTCGAGATGCAACTCCATACCGGTGATGAGAACGGCTCTGCGGCAATCGCTGCCGCCGGCAACCTGGCGAGCGCCGAGTACTTCCATACGATGGGGATTCCGCTGCGCGCCGGACGGAGTTTCCGCTCCGGCGATCTTCGCGGAACGCCGGCGGTTGTCGTGAGCGAGCGTCTCGCGATCGGTCTGTTCGGGACGACGGACGTTCTCGGCCGGCGCGTCGTGACGCCGCCGTCCAGTGCCGGCGGGTCACAAGGGGCGTTCACGATCGTTGGCGTGGTCGGCGACGTGCAGGCCGCGCGCATCGAGGACGGCTACGCACCGATGGTGTACTTCCCGCTCCTTCGCGACGGCGACGGTCTCCCGGCGGAAAGCCATGCAGTGCCGTACCGTGCGGAAGCCGCACACTTCGTGATACGGGGGACACGACTGCCCACAGCCGCGACGATTCAGAAGATCGTAACAGAGTTGGACCATCGCGTTCCTGTGGCGAAGGTTCGAACGCTCAATTCGATCGTGAGTGACGCGACCGCACGCGTCCGTCTTACGATGCTCCTCATTGCGATCGCCGGAGTCGCCGCGCTGTTGCTTGGCGTGATCGGCGTGTACAGTGTCGTCTCGTACGCGGCGAACGGACGCGTGCGCGAGTTCGGCATCCGCCTGGCGCTCGGTGCAGCGCCGACGCGCGTCGGCGGCATCGTACTCGGCGACGGACTCCGGCTCGTCGCGATCGGCGCCGTCACTGGCCTCGTCGCGGCGTTCGGCACGACACGATTTCTGCGTGCTCTTCTATATGAGGTGAAACCAACCAGCGTCGCGGAGTTCGGGATCGCGACTGCCCTGCTGGTGACAGTGACACTGGTCGCGACGCTTCTGCCCGCCCGCCGAGCCGCGCGCACGCATCCCGCGGTTGTACTCCGCGGAGAGTAGTGTCACCCTTTCGTCTTGTATCGCCATGAGTTCCTCCGAGCTCTCGCTTCGTTCGACCGATATACGTACGAGGAGCTTTCACCGGACGAGTTCCGGCGCATGACCGGCGGACACGTGGCCAGCGCTGCTGAACACGCCTCGGTTTTCCAGAGCTGAAACGCGTTCTTGCTATTTGTCCTCTCAGCCCAGAAAATCGGCTCACCAGTCGCCGCGCGAGGGTGAACCATGAAGATCGTCGTGGTTGGTGGCACCGGCCTGATCGGCTCGAAGACCGTTGCCAATTTGCGGCAGGGCGGCCACGAAGTCGTCGCAGCTGCGCCCAATACCGGTGTCAACACCATCACCGGCGAGGGCCTGAAGGAAGCGGTTACCGGCGCGCAGGTCGTGATCGACCTCGCGAACTCTCCATCATTCGAAGACAAGGCCGCGGTCGAATTCTTCGAGACCTCCGGCCGCAACCTTCTCGCGGTGGAGCGCGCGGCCGGCGTGCGGCACCATGTTGCGTTGTCCATCGTCGGAGTTGATCGCACACCCGACATTGGGTATTTCCGCGCGAAGATCGCGCAAGAGAAATTGATCGAGAGCTCTGGAATTCCGTACACCATCATCCGCTCGACGCAGTTCATGGAATTCCTCCGCAACGTCGCAGGGTCAGGCCAGGACGGAAAAACGATTAGAATTTCGCCGGCCCTGTTCCAACCCATCGCGGCGGACGACGTTGCTGCGATCGTTGCCGACGTAGCCCTCGCGCCGCCGCGTAACGGCATCGTCGAGATCGCCGGGCCTGACCGAGCACCGTTCGATGAAATTGTCGCGCGCTATCTCAAGGCGGTCGGCGATCCGCGTGAGGTCGTGGGCGACCCTGAGGCCTTGTACTTTGGCGGCCGAGTGAAGGACCGTGCGCTCGTTCCTCTGGGGGACGCGCGCCTCGGTCGCATCGGGTTCGACGAATGGCTCCGCCGCACCAAGGCGGCCGCCTGATCTGAACCACGTTTGCACGCAGGCAGGAGACTCCTCGCATTAGAAATCCACTATTCTGCAGGGCTATCGCATTCGCAGTCACGGTCGGCTGGGGCTGCACCAGCATCGTCGAGGCTCCATTGCCACGAGATGCCGTGCCCATGGCCGCACCGCCGCAATACGCACTCTGGTGGCGCCTGACCGAGCGATGCGCGGATCGCGTCCTCGATCCTGAGCAGGTCAGTTGGTACGTCGTGCCGGGCGCAGAAGATCTTGGGCGGGCTGACATTCAAGGACAGTACTTTCCCTTGAGCCGTCGCATTGTCCTGGCGGGCCGTTATGTACAGAACGCGCTACTCGTGCGTCATGAGATGCTTCACGCCATCGTCAGTACGACCGGGCATCCAGCCGAGGACTTTCAGCAACGCTGTGGCGGAGTCGTCGCCTGCGACCTGAAATGCCTATCCGAAGGCGGGGCCCTGCCGCTCCCAGACACAACCGGGCCAATTGTACGCCCTGTCGATTTGGACGTGACGGCTCGGGTAGATTCGACGCGCCCATCGCTGGCCCGCGATAGTGGTTGGGTCGCTCTCACGATCGCAATCCGCAATCCTCGAACGACAGCGGTTCGCATTCGGCTCACACCGCTGCAACCCGGCTATTTCGCGTCGGCCACCTACGGGTATTGGGACGGACGCTGTGACGCTCCACTCGTTGGTGGCTCTAGCTACTCCTACGTTGAGGATAGTACAATCGTGCTCGGAGCTGGAGAGACACGGCGGAAAGTGTACGATTTTCAAGTTTGGGACATCTGCACCGTTGTGACGCCCTTCTTCAACGAAGATACGCTACCCAGCATTCGGATCGAGCCGCAGCCATAGGACCGATAAAATCGACGACCGGCGTTTGCGCGGGGACCGTCCAATGTCATTAGCAACTTCAGAAGCCAACGAGACGTTAGCGTCTCTTCTCACGCGACGGGCTCGATCCACTTCCGACGGGGGGTTGGCGCTCGCCGCTGCCACGGGCTTGCTCGCAATCGTAGCCATTTTCCTCTGGCGTCCTCGCGGATGGGTTGCGTTTCTCTGCCTCGCGACCTGCATCGCCGCGTTCGGCGTCTTCGGAATCGCCGATCGCGAATCAGTATCTCCACTCGACACCGAATCGCCGACGGCGCCGCGAACTTGGCGGGTGATTCGGTCGGGAGCGATGGTCACGGGCGTGTTTGCCGGGCTTGGTTTTTTCCTCGCCTGCTTGACCGTCGTACTCGGCACGTGGATCAGTTGATCGAGGCCTGCGGCGACAGTGCGTTAACGATTATTAGAATTTGTCGTCTGACGTCCGGCGTCTCGCTCACACTCACATGTTTCGTCGCCTCCTTACCCCTGCGAGCATCACTGCGCTGATCTCCACCGCCGCCGTCGGGGCCTACTACCGCCATGCGCCAATCGGGATTATTCCACACGTGCGCGGCCTGCTGGTTTGGTTTGACGGGGCCCTCTGGGTGTCGACAGGATCCGCCTGGCTCGGGTACTGGCTCGCGATGCGGACGAGTCGAACCGCTCCGCACGCGCTTCGGTTGGCGCTGGTTCTTATGGTTGCGGCAACGGTGAGCATGCTGTTGGTCGAATGGGCGACGACCCGGCCCGACCGCGCGTACCCCCGCATTGCCCACGGCGGCGCGTCTCTCGCCCCGAAGATCGTCCCCATTGACCACGTCAGCGCGATCTGTTGCCTGTCGTTACACTCGTGACACCCAAGCGCATCGATATCGCCATTGCGAGTATCCGGAACCGTTTCCACTCGCCGTTTCCACTCGCCGT
>DATCXH010000063.1:0-4396 GCA_036565925.1 Vicinamibacterales bacterium | reverse complement strand
CCGGCTCGTTCGCGGGCGAGCAATCCGCGATCATCGAGATCGCATCGCCCGACCCAATGATTCGCTGGCGCGTGGTCGGCGCGGGCCGCGTCGAACTGTCAACGAATGGCGGTACACGGTGGGAACCGGCGACGCTGCCCGAATCGGCAACATTAATCGCTGGTTCATCTCCGTCAGCATCGATCTGTTGGCTCGTTGGCCGCGCCGGCTCGATCTATGTGACTACCGACGGCCTGCGTTTCGTGCGTGTGCCCTTTGGTGATCGCACAGATTTCGTCTCTATCCGCGCAATTGACGGCCGCCGCGCAACCGTCGTCACCATCGACGGCCGCACGATGCGAACCGAAGATCAGGGCGTCACCTGGATTCGCGTCTCACCGTAGGGCGGATCCAGCTATTTGCACCGTCTTCCAGCCGGGTCCAAAGAACAGGACCCGGCCTACGTGCTAACCCTCTTGTCGCGCCCGCGAGTACCAAATACGCTATGGGGCTCACGCACGAGGACCTCGTGGTATGTCCTTGGCATTACTGCCGACCGCTCCGCTCCGACCCCAGCGCGCGCGTACGCGTCGGGGCCTGCGGATTGTCGCGGCCGAAAAATCGCACTCGGAGGCTAGTTGTGACTAGTACTCCTCAGCGGATACGGACCACAAGATGATCCCAGTCTCGATCACAGTGAACGGCAAGGTGCGCAAAGCGCACGTCGAGCCGCGTCTGCTGCTGGCGCACTTCCTGCGCGAACAGCTCAACCTCACCGGCACGCACATCGGCTGCGACACGAGTCAGTGTGGCGCCTGCACCGTGCTCATCGACGGCCGCAGCGCGAAGTCGTGCACGGTCTTCGCGGTGCAAGCAGACGGCTCGACGATCACCACCATCGAAGGGCTCGCCAAGGACGGCCAGCTCCACCCCTTGCAGGAAGGCTTCTGGGAAGAGCACGGCCTTCAGTGCGGCTATTGCACACCCGGCATGATCATGTCGGCGGCCAATCTGCTCGCGGACAACCCCAAGCCCACCGAGGAGCAGATCCGCGAAGGGATCTCCGGCAATTTCTGCCGCTGCACCGGCTATCAGCACATCGTCAACGCCGTGCAGTACGCGGCGGGCAAGAGGTAGTCATGTCTACTCCTGTATTGCCGAAGCTGGTTGGTCAGCGCGTTAAACGGCGCGAAGACCCGCGCCTCATCCAGGGCCTGGGCACCTACGTTGACGACGTGAAGATCGTCGGAATGCAGCACCTGGCCTTCAAGCGCAGCGATGTCGCGCACGGCCGCATCACATCGATCGACACCAGCGCCGCAAAAGCGATGGACGGCGTCGAAGCGGTGTTCACCGGCAAGGAGCTGGCAGAGTTCCTTGGACCGATGCCGATCGGCACACCGTTTCCCTCACCTGAGCATCGCGCAATTGCCGTCGACGTCGTGCGCTTTACGGGCGAGCCAGTCGCCGTCGTGATCGCCGCGGATCGGTACCTCGCTCGCGACGCCGCCGACTCGATTGTCGTCACATACGATCCGCTGCCAGCGGTGATCGACACCGAGCAGTCGATGACCGGCAAGCCGACGCAGATCCACAAAGACTTCCCGAACAACATCGCGCTCCCGACGTTCCCAAGTGGCACCGGCGTGGCACCGGATGGAAAGTCCGTGGATGACAGCGCCGTCGAAAAGGCGTTTGCGGACGCCGAAGTGGTGATCTCGCAGCGCATGCTGAATCATCGGCTGGCGCCGTCTGCGATGGAGCCGCGCGGCGTGGTCGCGCACTACGAGCCCGGCAAGGGCACGATGACGATCTGGTCGTCGACGCAGAACCCCCACATCCTGCGAACGATGATCGCGGCGATGAACGGCATGGGCCAGGATCAGGTCCGCGCGATCGCGCCGGAAGTTGGCGGCGGCTTCGGTGCCAAGATCAACATCTACGCCGAGGAGTACGTTGCCGCAGCGGTGGCGAAGAAGCTCGGTCTCGCGGTGAAGTGGATCGAGGATCGCTCCGAAGCGTTCGTCGCCACAATTCACGGCCGCGACATCCTGTGTTACCTCGACATCGCGGCGAAGCGCGACGGCAAGGTGCTCGGGATGAAGATGCGTCTCATCGCCGACATCGGCGCCTACAACATGCTGCTCACGGCGGCCATCCCGACCCTGACGATGTTGATGGCGAACGCGACGTACGACATCCCGGCAATTCGCGCGACGCTCACCGAGGTCTTCACGAACAAGACTCCGACCGACGCCTACCGCGGCGCTGGTCGTCCCGAGGCGACCTACTTCGTCGAGCGCGGCATGGACATGCTGGCGCGCGAGCTGAAGATGGATCCCGCGGAAGTGCGGCGCAAGAACTTCATCCCGAAGACGAAGTTCCCCTACCAGACGCAGATGGGCGCGATCTACGACTCGGGCGACTACGAGAAGGCGCTCGATCTCGCGCTGAAGAACGCGAAGTGGCCTGAGCTCAAGAAAGAACGCGACGCGGCCAAGGCGCAGGGGCGGCTCGTCGGGCTCGGACTCGCGATGTACGTCGAAGTCTGCGGCATTGGTCCGTCGGCCTCGCTGCCGACCGGCGGATGGGAGCACTCGCAAGTCACCATCGAGCGCGACGGTCGCATCAGTGCAACAACCGGTGCGTCACCACATGGCCAGGGCAACGAGACGACATTCGCGCAGATGCTCGCCGATCAGTTCGGCGTGCCGCTCGAGCACGTCACGATTCAGCACGGCGACACCGGCGTGGTGAAGCAGGGCATCGGCACCTTCGGCAGCCGCTCACAGGCGGTCGGCGGCACGGCGCTGCACATGGCCGGCACGAAGGTGAAAGCCAAGATGGCGAAGTTCGCAGCCGCACTGATGGAAGCGAACGAAGAAGATCTCGTGTTCGAGAACGGCAAGATCTTCGTCAAGGGCGCGCCTGCGACCGGCAAGACGTTCGCCGAAGTTGCGGGATACGCCTATATCCCGGTGCCGCTGCCGCCGGGTCTCGAGCCCGGCCTCAGTGAAGAGGCGTTCTTCGAGCCGAGCAACAATACGTATCCATTCGGCTGCCACATCTCGATGCTCGAGATCGATCGAGACACTGGCGAGCCGCGGCTGCTCAAACTCGTGGCCGTCGACGATGCCGGCAACTTGATCAATCCGCTGATCGTCGAGGGCCAGATTCATGGCGGGCTGGCCCAGGGGATCGGCCAGGCACTCATCGAGGAAGTGGTCTACAACTCGGACGGGCAGCTCGTGACTGGGTCGTTCATGGACTACGCGCTGCCGCGATCGACCGATTTCCCTCGGTTCGAGCTCGACGCCACATACACACCGACGCCGGTCAACCCACTGGGCGCCAAGGGCGTCGGCGAAGCCGGCACCCTCGGCTCCACTCCCTGCATCGTCTCGGCCGCGGTGGATGCGCTGAGCGAGTTCGGTGTGAAGCATATCGACATGATGCTGCGGCCCGAAAAGCTGTGGCGCATCATTCACGGCCAGAGCGCAGGCCCTCGACAGAGCTCGGGCCAGGGAGGTCAGGCGTGATCCCGACCGCATTCGACTATCACCGCGCCACGTCTGTCGAAGACGCGATTCGACGGCTGAAAGACACCGGTGGCAAGCTGCTGGCCGGTGGACACAGCCTCGTGCCGTTGATGAAGCTGCGGCTCAGTGAGCCGACGGCGCTCATCGACATCGCACGCATCCCCGGGCTCGCTGGTGTCCGTGAGAAGGACGGGCAGATCGAGATCGGCGCAGCAACCGTGCATCACGACGTCGCCACGTCGGCGGTGTTGAAACAAAAGTGCCCGATCGTCTCCGAAGCGGCTGGCGAGATTGGCGATCCTCAGGTGCGCAACCGCGGCACGCTGGGCGGCAGCCTGGCACACGCCGATCCATCGGCGGACTATCCTGCGGTTATGCTCGCGCTCGACGCCGGCATCGCCATCATGGGCCCAAGCGGCTCGCGTGTCGTCAAGGCGAATGAGTTCTTCCAGGATCTGTTCACGGTCGATCTGGCGTCGGACGAAGTGATCACTGGCGTGCAGTTCGCACCGATCAAATCGGCGGCGTACGCGAAGCTGCATCAACGCGCGTCGCACTACGCGATCGTGGGCGTCGCTGTCGCGCTGGACGTCAAGAACGGGACGATCCAGTCGGCACGTGTCGGGCTCACCGGCGCGAGTTCGCACGCGACGCGTCTCGCGAACGTCGAGCAGGCGCTCGCCGGACAGCCGCTGTCGCCGAAGACGATCGAGTCGGCCTCGCAGATCGCGGGCAAGGACGTGAAGGAGATCAACGCAGACATTCACGCCAGCGAGAGCTACCGTCGCGCGATGATTCCGGTCTTTACGCGCCGCGCGCTCGAAGGCGCTGCGGCTCGCGCATAGGTATCTTCAACGTGGGGCCGCCCTCGCGGCCCC
>DATCXH010000077.1:0-9962 GCA_036565925.1 Vicinamibacterales bacterium | reverse complement strand
GTCGGACGAGCGCCTGCCCGCCGTAACGCGACGCGCGAAGCCTGGGCTCCAACGCATCGGGCTATCGGCGACGCAGAAACCGATCGAAGATGTCGCTCGATTCCTGGTCGGCAACGACGACTCGCGCGGCGAGTGCGTCGTGATAGACGAGGGGCACCGGCGTGCGATGGATCTCGCCATTGAGGTGCCGCCCTCGCCGCTGACCGCGGTCATGGCTCAGGAAGTCTGGCAGGAGTACTACGACCGTCTCGCCACACTCATCGGTACACACAAGACGACGCTCGTCTTCGTGAACACGCGACGGCTGGCGGAACGCGTGGCGCGTCATCTGTCCGATCGGCTGGGCGACGATGTCGTTACCGCCCACCACGGCAGCTTGTCGAAGGAGCGACGTATCGACGCGGAGCATCGTCTGAAGAGTGGGTCGCTGAAGGCACTGGTCGCCACCGCGTCACTCGAACTCGGCATCGACATCGGACACGTTGATCTCGTCTGTCAGATTGGTTCGCCCCACCGAATTGCCACGCTGCTGCAGCGCGTCGGACGCTCGGGCCACTCGATCGCCGGCGTGCCCAAAGGGCGACTGTTCCCGGAGTCGCTGGACGATCTGGTCGAATGCGCGGCGCTCCTTCGTGCCTCGCGTCGCGGCGAGCTGGACGCGATCGTCTCCCACGATGCGCCGCTCGACGTGCTCGCACAGCAGATCACCGCGGAGACGTCATGCACAGCGTGCAGCGAGGATGAACTGTTCGCACTGACGCGGAAGGCCTGGCCCTATCGCGAACTCTCGCGGAGCGACTTCGACATGGTCATCGCAATGGTGTCGGATGGCTTCGCGACGCCGAGAGGGAGACGATCGGCGCTGGTGCACCGCGATGAGGTGAATCACACGCTGCGCGGCCGGCGCGGATCGCGGCTGCTGTCGCTGGTGTCCGGAGGCGCGATTCCCGAGGTCGCCGACTATCGCGTAGTGTTGGAGCCTGAGGACACGTTCATCGGCACAGTGAACGAAGACTTCGCGATCGAAAGCATGGCCGGTGACATCTTCCAGTTAGGCAATGTGTCGTGGCAGATCACGCAGGTGCTCTCAGGCACTGTGCGTGTGCGTGATGCGCAAGGCGCCCCGCCGAATATTCCGTTCTGGTTCGGTGAAGCACCGGCGCGTAGCGATGAGCTATCCGCGGCAGTGTCCGACCTTCGAGCGGGACTTGATGCACGACTCACGGGCGAGCCGCCGCGAACCTGGCAGGCATCGGCGAGTCTCGCCGATGCCGAAGACGGAGGTGAGCCGACGTCTAAATCGGAATCGTCGCCGAATCGCGCCGACGCCGAAGGCGAAGGCCGACCACTTGAGTGGTTGATCAAGGAAACCGGTCTCAGCAGGGAAGCCGCTCTCCAGGCGATCGATTACATCACGGAAGGGAAGCGCGTCCTCGGAGTCGTGCCCACGCAATCGACCCTTGTGATCGAGCGCTTCTTCGACGAGGCCGGCGGCATGCAACTCGTTCTGCATGCGCCATTCGGCAGCCGAGTGAATCGTGCGTGGGCGCTGGCACTGCGAAAGCGGTTCTGCCGTCAGTTCAACTTCGAGCTACAGGCCGCTGCTACCGAAGACGCGGTGTTGCTGTCGCTAGGCCCGCAGCACTCATTCCCCCTGGCCGATGTGTTTCGGTATCTGCACTCGGCGACGGTGCGCGACATTCTCGTGCAGGCGTTTCTCGACGCGCCGGTCTTTCAAACCCGCTGGCGCTGGAATGCGACGATTTCGCTGGCCGTGCCGCGCAACCGCGGTGGACGCAAGGTGCCGCCGCAACTGCAGCGCATGCAGGCCGACGATCTGATGGCGGCGGTGTTTCCCGACGCCGCAGCGTGCCTCGAGAACATTCCGGGCGATCGCGAGATTCCCGATCACCCGCTGGTCAGCCAGACGGTGCGGGACTGCCTCGAAGAAGCGATGGATTTGCCACAGCTCCAACGTGTGCTGGATCGAATTCATCGCGGCGACGTGATCTGCGTGTCGCGCGACACCCCCGAGCCGTCGGCGTTTTGTCACGACATTCTCAATGCGCGACCGTACGCGTTCGTCGATGACGCCCCGCTCGAGGAGCGTCGCACGCAGGCGGTGCAGACCAGGCGTGCCGGAAATCAGGGTGACGTCGGCGCACTGGATGCCGCGGCGATCGAGCGCGTTCGCGACGAGGTCCGGCCCGATCCGCGCGACCTCGATGAATGTCATGACGCGCTGCTGACGTGCGGGTTCCTGTTCGAAGACGAAACCGATCGCGCATGGCTCGACGAACTCGCAGCGACCCGCCGGGCCACTCGCGTCTCGACGCCGCATCTGGTCCGCTCGATCTGGGTGGCCGCTGAACGTCTTCCCGAATGGCTGGCGGTACATCCTGATACTCGACTCGAGCCGATCGTCGAAGCGCCGGCGTCTCGCGCCTCGCGTACCTGGACGGCTGACGCCGCGTTGGTCGAGTTGTTGCGCGGACGTCTGGCGATTCTGGGTCCGACAACAGCTTCGTCACTCGCTGAGTCGCTCGCCGTGGCCCTGCGATCGGTGGACGAGGCGTTGCTCGCCCTCGAGTCGGAAGGGGTCGTCCTGCGCGGTACCTTCACCGCGTCTGGCGCGCTTGAATGGTGCGAGCGTCGCCTGCTCGCACGAATTCATCGCTACACGCTGAACCGCTTGCGCGCGGAGATCGCGCCAGTGAGTCCAGCCGAGTTCATGCGGTTCCTGTTCGCGTGGCAGCACGTCGGTGATGGTCATCAACTGACCGGGATCGACGGACTGCGAGCGGTCATCTCGCAACTCGACGGCCTCGAGGTGCCGGCACGGACGTGGGAGCGTGATGTATTGCCGGCGCGCCTCGAGCGATACGAGTCGTCGCTGCTCGATACGTTGTGTCTGACTGGTGAAGTCGGCTGGGCGCGCCTGTCAACCGGTCCGACGCAGGTGGTCGGCGCCACGCCCATTGCCCTGTTCCTTCGCGCCCATGCCCACCAGTGGTATGCCCTGCGCGCGGATGATGCTGGAGGACGAACGCGGCGGAACGATATGAGCGAGATGGCGAATCGGCTGCTCGATCATCTCAACAGCCGGGGCGCGTCCTTCGCTCAGGAGATGCGCGCCGCATGTAATGCATCTGATGCGGACTGTCGCACGGCGCTTGGTGAGCTGGTCGCCGAGGGCCTGATTGCATCCGATGGGTTCGGGGGACTACGGGCCATCTCGGCCTCGTCATCCGAGCGACGTTTCAACGTCGACGCTGCCGGACGCTGGTCGGTGTTGCCGCTGACGGCGACGCCGGACACGTCGCGAGAAGAGTCCGTCAAGGCGTTAGCCTGGACATTGCTGTCCCGTTATGGCGTCGTGTTTCGTCGTCTGTTGACGCGCGAAGTGACTGGCGTTGCGTGGCGCGAACTCGTGCGCGTCTATCGGACGCTCGAGGCACGTGGCGATATTCGTGGCGGTCGCTTTGTCAGCGGTATGTCGGGCGAACAATATGCGTTGCCCGACGCGGTCGATCGTCTGCGTGAGCTGCGCCGCTTCGGACCGGACGAGGCACTTGTCGCCATCAGCGGCGCCGACCCACTGAATCTCACCGGAATCGTCACGCTCGGCGACCGCGTTCGAGCCGCTGCCAGCAGTCGCATCGTCTATCGCAACGGGATACCCGTTATGGCAATGGAAGGTGACATGCTGCGTACGCTGGCCGATGCCGACGCATCGGTGCTGGCCGACGCCGCGGCACTCGCTGCCGGACGACGTGTGCCCGTGGTGCACGGGTATGTCGGAAGGATTTGGCCTTGAACGTGCTAGTGCACAGATTATGGCCGAGGCTGTCCGACCGGCTCAGCGCATCCCGCGACGCTGGCGTCGCGGGATTGCGTTAGATCCACGCTATCAGGAGCCAAAGGGTCGAGCCACGCTGTGGACCCGGACGCGCAGAATACTGTGGTCGTGGTGGCCTTGGTTTGTCGTCGCGGTGGCCACTGCCTACGACGATCGGTGGGGGTGGGCCTTCTCCGCGGGTGCGATGGCCTTCGTGAGCTACCTCGTTACGCCCATCGAGACTCCTCCGCAGTACGGGCTCGAGCACGAGTTCTCCGTCGATTCCGACGAATTCCTGACGACCATCACCGGCGCTTCAGGTGTGCCGCTCCTCGTCTGCAATCGGATCGACATTCTGCACAACGGCGACGAGTTCTATCCCGTCATGCTGGAGGCGATCGGTCGCGCACAGTCGTCGATCACAATTGAGGCGTACATCTACTGGGCAGGCGAGATCGGACGCCGCTTTGCCGAGACGTTGGCAGCCAAGGCCAGTGAGGGAATCCCGGTCAAGATCCTGCTCGATTCAGTTGGCTCGGCAACGATCGGATCGGAGATTCTCGAGACCCTCGAGAAGGGCGGTTGCCAACTCGCGTGGTACAACCGCATTCGCTGGTACACCATCGGACAGTTCAATCACCGCACGCATCGCAAATCCCTCATCATCGACGGTCGCGTCGGATTTACTGGTGGCGCCGGCATCGCCGATGTGTGGCTCGGCAATGCCCAATCACCGGAACATTGGCGGGATACGCAGATTCGGATTACTGGTCCGGCCGTGACTCCGCTGCAAACCGGGTTCGCGCAGAACTGGTTGAAAACGACGGGAGAGTTGCTGTCAGGTGCGACGTACTATCCCGACCACGACCGCGAACAAGAGCCGCCTTCGCACGGTTTCACCAGGACAGGTCTCTCGGTGCAGACCGTCATGAGTTCGCCCGAGTCTGGCGCGTCATCGGTGCGGCTGATGCACTACCTGCCGATTGTGTGCGCGCGTCGCTCGATCTACATCTCCAATCCATATTTCGTCCCCGATCAGGCAGCGATCGACACGCTCGTCGAGGCCCGGCAGCGTGGCGTGGAGGTTCGGATCATGGTCGCCGGCCGACACAACGACACATGGCTCGCCCGGCAGAACTCACGCCGGTTGTACGGGCCGTTGCTCAGAGCCGGTATTCAGATCCTCGAATACAACAAGACGTTCATGCACCAGAAGACGATGGTCATCGACGGTCTCTGGGTCAGCATCGGGACAACGAACTTCGACAACCGATCGTTTGCACACAATGAGGAGACGAGCGTCTGCATCAAGGACGCCGACCTCGCAGCCTTCATGGAACACACGTTCCGCGCCGACATGCGCGCCTGCGATCGCGTCGAGCTCGAAGCCTGGCAGAAGCGGGGACTCCTGACCAAGTCACTGGAGGCCGTCGCCTCACTGCTCGAAGCGCAGGTGTGATTCCTGATTCCCGCTCTCTGATTCCTAGATAATCGTGAACGGTGGGCCAGTTTCCGTTCGCGACAGCGCCTGTTCGATCGACTCGAGCGCCGGGGCGTTCTTGATCGCATCGCGATCGGCGGCGACGTAGATCTGATTGTCGGCCTTGTTGACGCGCTCGACCGCCTCGGACGACACAATCACCGAGCGCCCGCCGATCCAGTTGCTGGTATCCACGAGCAGGTAACGGATTCGCCAGCTGTCCTGGCCGATGAGGAAGTCGTCGACGTGCCCGATTTCGCCGTTGCGCGCGTGGATGTGGTAGCCGCTGGTCGTCTTGACGCTATCGAGACGCGCATCGCCGCCATCGGCCATCGCATCATCGAGAGCGGGACTGTTGCGAACATCATCGCGGCTCAGATTGACGCGAAGGCCCGTGCGGCCCCAGTCGCCTTGCACGGCGCTCGGCGGGAGCAATACGCGCTTGCCGTTGAACCATGAGCCGGTATCGACAAGCAGGTAGCGGACATGCCATCCCGCTTCCTCGAAGTAGAAATCCTCGAGCGTGCCGATCTCACCGTCGGTTCCGCTGACGGTTGTCCCGGCGATCTTCTGAGCCAAATGCAGCATGGCGTGCTCCTCCGCTAAACAGAGGAGCAAACGATGGACCAGTTGGCACGGTGTAGCGACAGCTCTAGCGGTAAGGTGTAGTGTCCAGCTGGCTTTAACCGGACCTCAACGATCCGGCTGCCGCCGATGCGGTCCGACGCAAGAACCAGCGATCGAGCACCACGTGACGAGTAAAGGCACGTGAGCCGAGCAAGAGGCGTCCCACCGCGGCGAGAGTGGATCGAAGCGGTCGCGGCGTGCGCGATGAAGGTGGATACATTCGCCGAACCTCCTCCGCGTACGGCTGCAGGTCCGTTTGCGACGTGCGGCCTGCTGCGGCGACCAAGGTACGTGCGGCGAGACGTCCCGATTCAATTGCCGGACGGATGCCTTCACCACTCTCGGGGTACGCGAGACCGGCCGCGTCGCCGATGAGCAGCATGCCCTCGCCGACGATCGGTCGACAACCGGTGCCGCTGGCCAGATAGGCGTGGCCGCGCCATTTGAGATGAGCGGTATCAGCGAGCGCGCCGCTTCGCTCGAGAAACGTGACGAATTGCTTCACGTGATCGTTGAAATCCTGCGACTCGCGTCGGCCAATGCCGACGTTCAGATACTCACCTTTGCGCACGCACCACGCGTAGCCTTCGAGGTCGCGACAGAAGAACAACTCGGGCACGCCAGATGCGACGTTTGTCCGTCGCCCGTCGAGCGGGAACTCAGCTTCCTTGGCCACGAGAGGGGGCACCGTATCGCTACCCCCGCGCATGAATCGAGCGACGGGGCAGAAATGTCCACCCGCACCGATCACGACAGGGGTTTCGATCGACTCGTTGACAATCCACCTGTGGCCGTTGCGACGAATTGTCTCGACGGCCAGGCCGTCCATCACTCTGGCTCCGGATCGCTGCAACAGAAAATGATCGAACTCACATCGCCGGATGGCGTAGCTCACGACGCGGCGATACGGCGTATCGACCAGTGGCTCTCCAATCACGCCCGTACGGAACGCATCGATCGTCTCAAACGTCAGCCCGGTGCGTTGGTACTCGTCCGGATCGAGGTCGAGCAGTGGGAATACCTCCGGCGTCAGCCACCCGGCGCACACCTTGTCACGCGGGAAACGTGCCCGGTCGACGATGATGACGTTCCAGCCGTGTTGATGGAGGACGCGGGCGCACGTCGATCCGCCGGGGCCACCGCCGACGACGAGCGCGTCGCAGCCAATCATCTGGCGACTCTCGGCATCTCGTAGGGATCGGCGCGCGTCCACGAGGGTGGTGTCGACCCGCGCGGGATGAACACGATCTGAAAGAGCTGCATCCACCCGGTCGCGAACGCCGCCTGCGAACCGGCGAGATACAGTTCCCACGCGCGCGCGAACTCATCGCCGTACGCCTGACGCACGCGATCCTTGACGCGTGCGAACCGCTCGCTCCAGTGCGCCAGGGTGCGCGCGTAGTGGAGCCGCAGATTCTCGATGTCGATGATCGACATGCCGGCCGGCGCGAGCGTGTGCGTGGCGACTTCGGCGACGGTGGGCGTATACGCGCCCGGAAAGATCCGGCGGCGGATCCAGGCATTCAGCGGACAGGGCACATCGCGGCCGATGAAATGCAGCAGGCCGCGGCCACCATCGGGACGAATAGTGCGGCGAAGTACGTCGGCCACGCTCTCGAGGTGAGGCAGGCCGACGTGCTCAAGCATCCCGACCGATACGAACGCGTCGTACTGACCGGTGACATTGCGGTAGTCCTCGTCTATGAATTCGACGCGATCGGCGAGTCCTTCCCGCGCCGCTCGTTCGCGCGCGAACGCGAGCTGCTCGAGTGAGATGTTGAACGCACGCACGTGCACGCCGTAGTGGCGCGCCATGTGCAGCGCGAGCGCCCCCCAGCCACATCCGGTTTCGAGTACACGCTCGCCCGGACGGAGACGCAGTTTCCGGCACACCAGATCGAGCTTGGCGAGCTGGGCCTCGTCGAGTGACATCCCCTCGTTCGCGTAGTAGGCGCAGGTGTAGACCAGATTTTGATCCAGCCAAAGCTGATAGAAGTCGTTGCCGAGATCGTAATGGGTGTGTACGTTGCGACGTGAGGCTGCCAGCGTATTAGGCAGCGTCAGCCTGAGACGATCGCGCCACGACAGGTGCGGCTGCGATACGCGCGTCAGCGCTTCGACGACTGGCTCGAGCGGGCCACGCACCTCGAGGCGTCCGTCCATGTACGACTCGCCGAACTGTAGATCCGGCTGCAATACGAGTCCGATCAGCGTGCGTCGATCGCGGATCAGGAGCGAGCCCACCGCCGGCGCGGCGGCGTCATACGGTGAGCTGCCGTCCCACAATTCCAGACGTAAGGCGGCCGGCGTAATAGTCCGCTGCAGGCGCCCGGCCAGCCAGCGATCGATCGCGCGAGCGCGACTCGCCGAAGCTACGGCCTTGTTGCCGTGTACTACCTGAGCAATGCCCGAAGGTCCGATGGATGGACGGAAAGGTGTGCTCATAGGGTGCGGCCTCAAAATAGCAAGAACCGCACCCGTTCAATCCGAGAAAGAGTATTCGTTCAGGTCAAACCGCTGGCGGTGAGGCCGGACCGAACTGCAACAGGCTTAGCAAGTTCCGGGAGCATTAACGCCACATTCATTTAATCGCCCTCGACGATTGCGTGTCGATGAGGGCGACCTCCGCTGTGTTACGGGCAGCGTAGTCCGCACTCACCTCGACGAGGTGCGTGGCGGCAGGAATCCGCGGAACGTGCCGTCGGCGTGACTGCGGAAGTTGCCAAACACACCAGCCATGAATGACGTCGCCGCACCGAACCACATCGTGATGGTGAACGGGATCACGAGCGGGGTGGTCAGAACCACGAAGCCGCACGCGAAGAAGATGACGGCGAGGACGAACAGGCTGACGCGGATGCCGCCCTGGATCTGTCGCGCCGAACGATCTCGCGCCGCACGCTCGCACATCTTCGCCTCAACGAGCGCGTTGTCCGTTGTCGGCTGATATTCCCAGAACGGGCATGACGCGCAGTCGACCGCAGTGATCGGCACGTGCGAGTCGGTGTGCACGCATTCCCAGAGACTGCCTCGCGTCTGGTCACCAGTCGTGCGTCGCGCGAATCGGCTCCATCGGCAATCCCACGGAGTATGAAGTGTGGCGTTGGCGGCGTCGGCCATGTCTTGTCTCCTCGACAGCGACGAGAGCAGCCTCTATGCCAAGCGGATTTACGGCCAAAGATGACTATTCTCTCGATGCCGACGTCGAGACATCGGGGGATTTCACTGAGATGTGGGGAAAGTTCCGCGCGTGCAGTGTGTGCTGGAGCGTCACCGGTCACCGGTGAGCCGGTGATCGAGGGCGATGCCCTCGCGCTCCAATCGTGCGGCCAGGGCATCGAGGAGCGATGCGACCGCCGCGCCGTGGACGGCGACACCGCTCCGTGAATGCCGCACTCACGCGAGGTGCTCTGACCTCGCGATGGGGTGTTTCACATCCAGCACCCTTCGAGTTCCGGGTGCGGTGAGCACGGGCTAGACGTTGCTGTAGGAGCATCGGCCGGCAGCGGCAGCGCATCGCGAAGGACGTCCACAACCATGTTGGCAGCGACGTCAACCAGCACGAGGTCCCTCCCGACAAATTGATACTCCAGTTCCGGCGGCAATGCCGGCAACTCACGGACCAACGGCGTCAACGCCAGGTGGGTGTGCCAGTCCAGCGTCCCGAATACCTGGACGTCCATCTCATCTCCTCCCTCGTACGCATGTCGGGCGAGAAATGCCGCGACATCGAAGTCGGTTCGTCGAATGATGGCCGCGATCTTCGTGCGGAACATCTCGCTGGCGGCCATCGTGAAGATATCGCCTTCCTTCGCGCGCGGTCGTGCGATACGGATGGCGTTGGCGAGCGCATCGGCCTGCCGTGCGACCTCCTCGGGGTCCGAACAAAGCGGTTGTTCGATACCAGCGGCTGCCCGGCGGTGCAACTCGACGAAGTCGTATACCCGGTTGATGAACTGTGTCATTCCGGGCGTGATGGTAAGTGTCATTGCGACGAGCAGAGCGGACGTCATGGCA
>DATCXH010000613.1:0-4867 GCA_036565925.1 Vicinamibacterales bacterium | reverse complement strand
GCGCTGCAATCGTAGCGTCCGTACCCGCCTCTACGGTTTTGGTTCCGCAGCCACGATATATCGCGGCCGGCAGAATTCAGCAATATGCTCATCGCGTTGTTCATCTGACATTGTTAGAATTCGTGCCCGCTGGATGACGGGATGAGCGAACGATGCGAGCCCGGTGCACTCCCGCTTGCGTTTGACGCGTTGCGGGAAACCGAAGTCCGACTTCGACTAGCGATCGATGCATCGGGCATGGGTACCTTCATCTGGCGTGCCGACGACAACTGCATCGAGCCGGACGCGCGAATGCGCGGGATGCTCGGGCTACCACATGGCTCCGTCTTCCCCCTCAGCGAGATCATCGCAAGATCAATCCATCCGATCGATCGCGAGCGCTGCAGGAATATGTTCGCGCGCGCAATCGAGCCGCCACGAGGGGGGTCACTGCGCGAAGAGATTCGCGTGCTGGGCGCCGGCGGGTCGGTGCGATGGCTCGAGATTAGGGGAGAGACGATCTTCCTAGGCGACGCGTCATTCGGGTCGTCTGTTGTGCGTCGCCGCGCGGTGCGGATGTCGGCCGTCGCGAACGACATCACCGATCGTAAGCGGCGCGAAGATAATCTTGCCCTCCTCGATCAGATTGCAGACGGATGTGCCCGCGCGTCTTCGGCCGACGAGATTATGCAGGTTGTCGGGCCGCTGGTCGGCGCGCGCTTGCGTGTATCGTCCGTGTGCCTGTTCGGTGTGGACGAGCCGCACGATCAGATTCGCGTCCTGCATATCTGGAATCGCAAGGGATCGCCGGCGCGGCCGGACGTAATCCGCATCTCGGACTTCGTCACACCGGAGTATCGGCAGGCTGCCAGGTCCGGCAATCTTCTCGTCGTGCACGACACGAACCTCGATCCGCGCACCTATGCGAACGCCCATGAGACGCTCCAAGTACGATCCTTTTTGACAACGCCGTTCATCCGCGACGGTGCGTGGAAATTCGTCTTCTCAGTATGCGACGCGCGGCCACATCGGTGGCGCGACGAGGAGGTGACACTGTTCCGCCAGATTGCGGATCGCGTCTTCGCGCGATTGGAGCAGGCCCTGGCCGAGCAGGCCGTGGCCAGCGATCTCCGTGACACACAACTGCTGCGCGATCTCAGCGCGCGCCTGGTCGCAGAGTCCGACACCCAGGCTTTCTTCGACGCGATCGTCGCGGCTGCGATGTCCATCACCAATGGGCAAGCGGGCTGCCTGCAGTTGCTCGATGGCGGTAGTCGCGAGCTCGTTTTGCTCGCCAACCAGGGGTTCCAACCGGCGCTGGTCCATCGCCTGAGTCGCGTGAACGCAACATCGGCCACGTCCTGTGGTCAGGCGCTCGCGACGAACAGTTCGGCGAACGTCGATTACGACGCCCCAGATCTGGCAGATCCGGACGGGACTCTACGGCTCTTTAGAGAAAGCGGCATCCGATCGGCACAATCCACACCCCTGATCACGCGCGCTGGCCGAACCGTCGGAATGTTGTGTACCAAGTGGGCCGAGCCGCAACGGCAGCTCTCGGAGCGCGAGGCTCGATTTCTCGATCTGCTGGCGCGACAGGCGGCCGAGTTCATCGAACGGCGTCTCAGCGAGAATGCGTTGCGCGAAAGCGAGCGCCGACTGAGTATCGAGCTCGCCGATACGAAACTCCTCCAGCATCTCAGCGCGCAGCTCATCGAAGGCCAGGGCAGCGAGCGCTTGTACGAAACCGTTGTCGATGCAGCTTTGTGGATCATGCGATCGGACTACGCCACGATGCAGGTGCTGCATCCAGGACGTGGGTCGCACGGTGAGCTTCGTCTCATCGCCTCACGCGGTCTCGATGAAGCCGCCAAACAACGCTTCGAGTGGGTATCTGCGAAGGATGCGACGACCTGCGCCCGCGCCTTGCAGACGAAAGCTCGCGTCATTGCCCCGGACCTGGTCCAGTGCGAGTTCATGGCTGGCTCCGCCGGTCAAGCTGCGCTCCTCGAGGTGGGCATTCGGGCGAGTCAGACGACACCGCTCATCTCGCGCTCCGGCACGACGCTGGGCATGATGAGTACGCACTGGTCGGAGCCACACCAGCCCTCCGAACGGGACTTTCGGCTGCTGGACATCCTGGCGCGCCAGGCGGCCGATCTCATCGAGCGTTCACAGGCCGGTGAAGCGTTGCGGGAGAGCGAGCGCCAGCTGAAGGAAGCCGATCGCCGTAAGGACGAATTCCTTGCCACCCTCGCCCACGAGCTGCGCAATCCGCTCGCGCCACTTCGGACGAGCCTGGAGCTGATTCGGATCGCGGGCAACTCGCCGGACGTGGTCGAGGAAGTCCGCGAGGAGATGGAGGAGCAGTTGGCGCTCCTCGTGCGACTGGTGGACGATCTGCTCGACGTATCGCGGATCACGTCGGGCAAGATTCGGCTCCAGCGTCAGACCAGCGAACTTGCGACGCTTGTCACGAGAGCGGTGCAGGCGAACCGCACGGCGATTGATGAACGGCAGATCGATCTCAGCATCGACATGCCCAATACGCGAGTGCTGATCGAGTCGGATCCTGTACGGTTCGTACAGGTGATCTCGAACGTCCTGCACAATGCAGTCAAGTTCTCCGACCCTGGTGGACGCATCACCATCTCCGCTCAACTGGAGTCACCGGACACTGGTACGCGTCAGGTGACGCTCCGCATCGCTGACTCGGGGATCGGGATCTCCAGCGACATGTTGCCGCGTGTCTTCGACCTGTTCGCGCAGGACGATGCCACGTCGCAGCGATCGCAAACCGGACTTGGCATCGGCCTGGCGCTCGCCCGCCGCCTGATCGAAATGCACGGCGGATCGATCGAGGCGCACAGCGATGGGCCCAGCCGGGGCAGCACCTTCACGTTGCGAATGCCTGTGGCGCACCTTGCCACCACGATCCATGCCGCCACACCGCCGGCGACGAGGCCGTGCGCCGGCCGACGTGTGCTCGTCATCGACGACAACGCCGCGGGGGCGCGCGCGATGCAACGACTGGTCAAGGCGCTCGGCGGTGAGTGCCGCGTTGCACACAACGGCGAGACTGGACTCACCGATCTGCGCGAGTATCGTCCCGACATCGTCATTCTCGATATCGGCATGCCCGGGCTCGATGGCTATGAAACCTGCCGCCGCATTCGTCAGGAGTACGGGTCGAGCCTCATGGTCGTGGCGCTGACCGGCTGGGGGCAGGAACGCGACAAAGACAAGGCGATGCAGGCCGGCTTCGACATGCATCTCACCAAACCCGCCGACCCGACGCTGCTGGAAGGGCTGCTGGCGACCGCCGGCCGCCCGTGACGTTTGTAACAGGGAATCGACAGCTCGAACGCCGTCGGATTATTGCGGTGACGCAGCCGGACTGGGTGCCGACTTTGCGTCGGCCTCTGGTGCATCAACGTCCTCTGGCGCACTCGAGCCCTCGTCACTGTCACTATCGGGAGGCTGGCCCACAGGAACGGGAGGTTCCACAGATGGAATCTTGCGTGTGGCCCGGCCGCGGAAAATGCGATCGATCAAGGTTGGTGCGGTCGCACGTGGATCCCATCCGAGTCGCAACACGGTGACTTGCACGTCCTTGCGGCCGAACTTCAGAGCTTCGTGACAGCTCCACATGTAGAGATCGAGTAGACGGCCCTGGACACTTGGCCCGGTATCCATCACCGTGTACACACCGTTGTAACGGTTGTCGCCGACGGCGATGTTGAGCACGGTGCCGACGGGAAGGATCGACGGATCCGCGGCGGCGATGCCGCTACGCACGCCGACGCCAGACGCCGTCGTCGTGCCTTTGCAGTAGGCGGTGGCGCTGAAGGGAAGTCGCGCGCCCGGCAACGGCGATCCATCCGGATTGGTCATCGTCTCCCAGGCGGCGTTGCGCGAGTCGCGCATCTGGCTTTCGTACATCAACACGAACCCCACGACGGCAGCGAGGAGCACCGTGACCTTGAGCCAGGTATAGCGCGCGAGGATCAGTCGCATCTATGTCGACGTGAAGTGCTCGTATCCAGCGGGCAGCGGGCGCGTTCCGCGTTCGTCGCACACCAGCAAGTCCCGGCCCTTTGTCACCACTCCAATCCGTGTTATCGGCAGATCGCCCAGCTGCTGACAAACCATTCGCAGGCGTCCCCGATGCGCTGGTCGAACTGTGAAGAACAGCTCGTAATCATCGCCTCCGCTGAGAGCCGGTTCGAGCGGATTCCGTTCTCGTCGCGTCTGCGCTTCCCGAACCTCGGGCGAGATGGGAATCGATGCGGCATCGAGGGTGATGCCGACACCAGACGCCTCGGCCACCTGGCGTACGCAGTCCGCGAGTCCGTCGCTGACATCCATGCAGCTCGAGGCTGCACGATTGCGGCCGAGCAACATGCCAGCCCGAACCCGTGGTTGGGGTCTGAGATACCGTACAACGCACGGGTCGAGCCCTGCCCCCGGCACAGTCTGTAACCTCTGCAAGCCAACGGCCGCGTCGCCGAGCGATCCGGTGACGTAGACCAAATCTCCTGGACGTGCACCGGAGCGGGTCAGCGCCTTGCGCGGACTCACCGCGCCAATCGCCGTGATATCGACGGTCAGTGGTCCTGGCGTTTGCGTGATGTTGCCGCCGATTAGCGTGACGCGATACGCCGCGGCGACGGCCAGCACGCCGTCAACCAGCTGCTCGAAGTCCCCAATGTCGAGCGACGGCGGCAGCGCGAGCGACAGCAGCGCCGCGCGGGGTGAGGCACCCATTGCAGCTAGATCGCTGAGGTTGACGGCCAACGCCCGATGTCCGATGGCATCGGGCGGGACGAACCGGCGATCGAAATGAACCCCTTCGACTTGCGCGTCGGTGGTCAAGACGTCGTATGTG
>DATCXH010000849.1:0-3627 GCA_036565925.1 Vicinamibacterales bacterium | reverse complement strand
CAGGAGGTTCTCGCCGGTGATGCCCTTGCGCCGGTCGGCCTCCTCGAAATAGTTGCGGAACTGGCTCTCGAGCACGCCGTAGATGCGCTTCACCTTCTGCTTCTCACGAAGCTGCACGCCGTAACCGGCCAGCTTCGACTTGCGGGTCTTGCCGTGCTGACCCGGCGCGAAGTTGCGCTTCTCGATCGCGCATTTCTCGGTGTAGCAGCGCTCGCCCTTGAGGAACAGCTTCATCCCTTCGCGACGGCACAGGCGGCACACAGGTCCGATATAACGAGCCATTAATTCAATCCTCTCGACAGCAACTCAAACGCGACGCCGCTTCGTGGGACGGCAGCCGTTGTGGGGAATCGGCGTGACGTCGCGAATCGACTTCACCTCGATGCCCACCGTCTGCAGCGCGCGAATCGCCGATTCACGGCCGGAGCCGGGGCCTTTCACGCGCACATCCACCGACCGCAGTCCGTAGGTCTTGGCGGTGTTCCCGGCGCTCATCGCCGCCTGCGTGGCCGCGAATGGCGTGCCTTTGCGCGATCCCTTGAACCCGATGCCGCCGGCGCTCGACCAGGCGATCACGTTGCCCTCGGTATCGGTGATCGTGATCTGCGTGTTGTTGAACGAGGCGTGAATGTGCACCAGGCCGTGATGCACGACACGCTTCTCGCCACGCTTCTTGAAGGTCTTGCGCGGGGCTTTCTTTCCGCCCTCCCCCTTCTTCTCAGGGGCGCCGGATGCGGCTGCTGCTTCAGTCTTTGCCATGTTGTCCTACACCGTCTTCTTCTTCGCGACCGCACCCTTGCGCGGGCCCTTCCGCGTGCGGGCATTGGTGCGTGTCCGCTGACCGCGCACCGGCAGATTGCGGCGGTGACGGAGCCCTCGATAGCAGCCGATTTCCATCAGCCGCTTGATATTTATCGAGATCTCCTTGCGCAGATCACCTTCCACGCCGCCGACCTCTTCGATCACTCGGCTGATCTTGCGGACGTCGTCCTCGGAGAGATCCTTGACGCGAACGTCCGGACTCACGCCGGCCGCACCGAGGATATCGCCCGACCGCTTGCGGCCAATGCCGTAGATATACGTGAGCCCGATCTCGATGCGCTTGGTGCGCGGGAGATCAACGCCTGCAATACGCGCCATCGCTTATCCCTGCCTCTGCTTGTGCTTTGCGTTGGTGCAGATCACCCGCACCACACCACGGCGGCGGACAACCTTGCACTTGTCGCAGATCCGCTTGACTGACGCCCTGACCTTCATGTCTCTCTGCCTTCCCTGCTCAGTCTCTCCGGTCCTCGAGGACCGGGCCTCCGTCCGAGCCGTGCTATCGCATCTTCCGGACGATCCGGCCGCGCGTCAAATCCCGCGGCGTGAGCTCAACTTCAACCTCGTCCCCGATCAGCACTCTTACGAAGTTCCGATCGAGCCCGCTGCCGAGATGCGCGGTAATCCGCGTTCCCTCGACGTCAACTTGATACAACCCGCTGGGCAACTGCGCCGTCACCCGGCCTTCCACGCGCTTGCGCTGAGCCCCGTCGAACGGCGCGCCCTCGCCCACAACCCTCTCAGGTGCGAGCCGGCAGCATCTGCCGTGCGTGTTCCGCGTCCTCAGCGAGCAGCGTCAGGATCTCCGCGCCTTCGCGCGTCACCACGACGGTGTGCTCGAAGTGAGCCGAGAGGCTCCCGTCGGTCGTCACCGCCGTCCATCCATCCGACTGCACTTTCACCGAAGCCTTACCTGCGTTCACCATCGGCTCGATAGCGATGACCATGCCCTCTGAGAGACGTGGTCCCGATCCGCCTGGGCCGTAATTGGCAACCTGCGGCTCCTCGTGCAACGACGTCCCGATGCCGTGCCCGACGAACTCGCGAACGACTGAAAATCCCTGCGCCTCGACGTGATGCTGCACCGCAGCACCGATGTCAGAAACCCGCGCACCGGGCTTCACTGCGTCGATCCCCTGGAACAGCGCCTCTTCGGTCACACGAAGCAGCCGCACTGCCTCCGGCGAGATCGTCCCGACCGGTACTGTCACGGCGCAATCGCCGAAGAAACCGTCCAGCTTCGCGCCCATGTCTACAGAGATGATGTCTCCTTCGACGAGCGCCCGCGTTGACGGGATCCCATGAACGACCTGCTCGTTGACCGACGCGCACACCGTCGCCGGATATCCGTGGTACCCCTTGAACGCCGGCTCCGCACCGGCATCGCGCACCAGCCGCTCCGCCAGCATATCCAGGTCGCGCGTCGTCACGCCGGGAGCGACGCTGCGCCGCAGCTCAGCGAGAATCCGCGCCACCAGCTGATTCACCCGTCGCAGCTTGGCGATCTCACTCTGCGACCGGCACACAATCACCGCGCACGCTCCCCGCTCATCGCCGACGCGGCATCGTCGATCATGGTGTCGAGCTCGTGCGCTACACGCTCCGGCGTCTGCGCCCCGTTGACGACACGGAAGGTCGGCCGCTCGCGGTAGTACTCAAGCACCGGTTTCGTGGACGTCTGATAAACCTTCAAACGCTCGCGCACCACGCTCTGATCGTCGTCAGCGCGCTGGATCAATTCCCCACCGCACTTCGCACAGTCCAAGGCATCCACTGCGCTGGCGTTGGTGCCGCACGTACGGCAGATCCGTCGACTCCCCAGCCGTCGCACCAATTCCTGCTCTGGCACTGCGACGTCGATCACGATCAGAGGCCCACTATCCGTGCGCGCCATGAGTTCGTCGAGTGCCCTGGCCTGCGCCACGGTACGAGGAAACCCGTCGAGCACGAACCCCGCCTTCGCATCCGATCGCCCAAGCCGCTCGGCCACAATCGCGATGATCATCGCGTCATCCACCAGCTCGCCGCGATCCATCTGCGCCTGGGCCGCCAGCGCGGTCGGGTTTTTCGCCTTGATGGCCTCGCGCAGAATGTCGCCGGTCGAGATCTTGACCAGACCTCGCTCGCGCGCGAACCGCCCCGCTTGCGTGCCCTTCCCAGCACCTGGCGGTCCCATCATGATGACGTTCAACCTCACCCTGTCGGCCCCCGGCTTAGCCTCGACGTCCGCGGATCCGCGTCTTCTTCATGAACCCGTCGTAGTGCCGCATGATGAGCTGAGACTCCACCTGTTGCACGGTGTCCATGGCCACGCCAACGACGATCAACAGCGATGTGCCGCCGAAGTAGAACGTCACACCGAGGCCCTGGGTAAACCACGAAGGTAATGCCGCGTCCAGACGCTCGCCGATGAACGGAATCGGTGCGACCTTGAACCCGCTGATGAGCAGCTCAGGCAACAACGCCACCATGGCGAGATAAAGCGCGCCGACCAGCGTGATCCTCGCCAGAATCGTGTCGATGTACTCGGCCGTCCGCTTGCCGGGCCGGATGCCCGGCACGAACCCGCCGTACTTCCGCATGTTCTCGGCGACGTCGTCCGGGTTGAAGATGATCGCCGTGTAGAAATAGGCGAAGAAGATAATCCCGACGACGGTCAGCAGGTTGAAGAGCGGCTCCCCGTAATTGAGCGTATCGATCGCTCTCCGCATCCAGGTGCCGGTCTCGAACACGGTCGAACCCATCGCGATAAACGACAGAATCGACGACGCGAAGATCACCGGGATGACTCCGCCAGTGTTGACC
>DATCXH010000584.1:0-2039 GCA_036565925.1 Vicinamibacterales bacterium | reverse complement strand
GTTCAGAAAGACGTTTCTGATATAGCCCTTCGTATCGAGAAAGGAGCCCGTCGCTCTGTATTTGAGCGTGTCCGAGATCGGGCCGCTCACGCCGCCGCGAACCTTGATGCCGGGGCCGGAGTCGGTTCCCACCGCGACATTGCCTTCGAGAACGTCGCTCGGCGCTTTCGTGTTGATGATGATCGCACCGCCGATGGCATTCCGCCCGTAGACCGCGCCCTGCGGCCCCTTCACGACCTGGATGGATTCGATGTCGAACAGTTCCTGGTTGAACTGCGAGGGGTTCGCCATCTGCACGCCGTCGATGAGCACGGCCACCGAGGGCTCGCTGTTGCGCGCCTGTGAAATGCCTCGCACCGTCACGAACGAGGTGCCCTGGTTCTGGGTCTGCACGAGGCTCACGTTCGGCGTGAGCGCGATGAAATCCTGCGGTCGCTCGATGCCGGCGGCTTCGATGACGTCTGCGGTAAAGGTATTGACCGCGACCGGTACGTCGAGCAACAACTCGTCGCGACGCCGGGCCGTGACCGTGACCGTTTCCGCCGAGGCGACCGTCAGCGCCACGTCGACCGTGATGACATCAGAACCGCTGACGATGACGTTCTCCCGATTCAGCGGGACGAACCCGGTCAACGTGAACGTGAGGGTGTAGCTACCGGGCGGGAGCGACTCGATGCGATAGCGCCCGCTGCCGTCGGTGACCGCGGTACGGACCTTTCCGGTGAGCGCAGGGCTCGCGGCTTCAACGGTCACGCCCGGCAGCACTGCGCCGGTCGTGTCCTTGACCTCACCTGCGAGAGTGGCTTGCGCCGCTGCGACGCGAGGGACGATCGCAACGAGTCCGAACAACAGGAAAAATCTGACGATTGTATGCATGGTGACGTCTTGGCGGTTGTGGCCTCTTTGTCGTAGAAGCCCAGCAACAGGAATATCAGCGGCAGTCACGACTACTGTCAAGGGTTACTGAACAGGTTTTTGACTACGTGAGAGGATAGTCCGTATTGGCGCGGGAGGATAGTTCGACCAGCTGCGACCGAGCCGCCCGAAACGCGCACTCCCCTTCATGATCGTCAGGGCCAGGTCGCCCTGCGCGTCGTGCGAACACCAAACAGATCCTCGAGCCGCTCGTCGTTCATAGGCAGGCTACAAGTAGGTGCGTCTCGCTGCTGAGCGAGCATTCCGCTGTTTATAATCTGACACACAGCAGACATCGGGGACACCTCGTCGCGATGCGCTAGACTCGGAACACATGGAAGACCGCTTCGCCTCCTTACGAAACGCCACCCAAGCTGCCGTTTTGGACGGCACCGGCGAGACACCATCCGAACTCCGACGCGCAGTCGCGACAGGCGAGGCACCGCCGAACCTCGCGCTGCTCGTGCAGAAGATCCGGACGCGCGCCTACACCGTGACCGACGCGGATCTCGAGGCGCTGCGCGCGCACTATTCCGACGAACAACTGTTCGAACTCATCGTCGCCGCAACATTCGGCGCGGCGTCAGCGCGTCTCGCGGCGGCTCGTCGTTCGCTCGAGGAAGCATGAGGCTCAAGAATGTCGAGCGGGGCGATCGGCTGTCTTCGAAGCTGCTCTACACCTTCATCCGTCTCGTCTCAGGCTTCCGCGCACCCGACGTCGTCCGGACGCTGAGGTATCGTCGGGATTTTTTTGGGCGCCACCATAGCGCGCACACGCAGGCCGTGATGCGCGGCCCATCGGAGTGGTCGGTTGGCGAGCGTGAACTGTTTGCGGCGTTTGTCTCACGCGTGAACCAATGCGCCTTTTGAACGAACGCCCACGCCGCGGTCGCGGCGTCCGCCCTTCACAACGATGACCTCACACAGCAAGTCCTCGATGACTATGCCAGTGCGCCAATCGACGAACGGTTGCGTGCAGTGCTGGGTCTTCTTGAAAAGATGACCCTCTCTCACGAGAGCTTCGGCCCCGATGATGTGCGGGCCGTACTCGCAACCGGCGTCTCGAAGGAGGCGATCGCCGAGGCGATGGAGGTCGCGTTTCTGTTCAACGTGTACGATCGTCT
>DATCXH010000805.1:0-4577 GCA_036565925.1 Vicinamibacterales bacterium | reverse complement strand
GCAGGCGTCTTTCGCAGCCGGCGCAGCGCATAGCGTGTTTCGCGCACGAGCGTTTCCGTCAGCGGGAGTCCTCTCTGGTCGCGATAGGCTTCTTTGATCGCTTCAACGCTGCCGAACTTGAGCAGCGCCTCTCGACGGGCTTCGACGGGAGGCAGACCGGCGCGAAGATTCTCCGCCGTCTGCATGGCGATATGTTCCTCGAATTCGGTCCGTAGCCGTTCTTCGTTTCGCGCCGACGTGACCCACGACGTCAACCGCCGGCACAGTCGCCTCACCGCCTTCATTTCAGGTCCTGTGCTTTCATGGCGAAGAACCGTTCGATGATCGCCGTCGTGTGTTCCCAGCTCCGGGTTTCCGCCTGCAGCTGCTTGCGGCCCTGCCGAGTCAGACGATAGAAGCGCGCCTTGCGATTGTTCTCGGACGCGCCCCATTCGGAGGCGATCGACCCTTCCTGCTCGAGTTTGAGCAGCACCGGATACAGCGTCCCCTGATTGACCGTCAGCAGATCACCGCTGATCTGCTCGATTCGCCGGGCGAGCCCGTAGCCATGCAGTGGCCCGAGCACATCCAACGTCTTGAGCACCATCAGCGCCAGTGTTCCTTGCCGAACGTCGGTATCCTTCATCTCTTGTGGGTTTCCCAAATGAATGGTGACACGCTTCATTTGGGAAAACAACAGGTGTCGTGTGTACGGTGGGGTTGAGGCCTACTGACAGCGACTGGCGCCGGCCGTGCTGCCTTCGCGCGTGCCGTCGCGATACACCTTGTGGCAGTTGGCGCACGTCTCATTGAGCTGCTCGGCGATCTTGTTCACGGCCTCGACGTTCCGTGACTGGGCGGCCTTATAGGCGGCCTTACCGATATCCACGAGCGCTGCGGTGTACTGCTTCCAATCTGCGCGATCGACCGGCACTGGTCGCCCGTTCTCGCAACGGCGCCCCGGCACGAGGAACAGCGGCGCCGTTTCGATCATCGCCAGCGCTGCCTGATCGACCGACTGCCATCCGTAGTAGACCGTCGAGCCCCAGAGCACGTAGTCGAAAGGAACCGGCATCGCCGGTTTGTCCCTGGCTGGATCCTTCACCTGCACATTGAACAGGATGTTGGCGTTGGGGAACGTTACCGCGCGCATCAACTGCGCGAGGTTGGCACTGGGCGACAATGCCGTCCCACCGGTGGTCGTCGAAGCCGGAGCGGCGCGCGTCGGGAACACGATGTCGCCCAACTCGGCTG
Source organism: Vicinamibacterales bacterium (assembly GCA_036565925.1). Taxonomy (GTDB): domain Bacteria; phylum Acidobacteriota; class Vicinamibacteria; order Vicinamibacterales; family UBA2999; genus Gp6-AA40. Next base: position 3,344 of record DATCXH010000805.1, on the reverse strand, counting down.
TGCCGAGATCTGAAGGGCCCGATGGAAACTTGCCAGTGCGCAGGATGAATGCGGCGAGATCGATCGCCTGGGGTCTGCCCAGACTATCTGGCTGCCCTGGCGGCATCGTCTGCTCGATCTTGTTCACCAGATCACCGACAGGTCGTGCGCTCCATACCGAGAGGAACACATCTCCAGCGAGTGGAGGACCAACCACGCCTTCGAGCATGGCACCGTGGCAGGTGACGCACATCTTTTGATACACCTGCTGCCCACGCGTCGCCTGCGTCTCTGAATACACGCGATCGGCAATTGATCGTGTCTGCTGTGCCTCGCCCGTGAGCGTAAGGCCGAAGGCCAGTACACCCAGGAACCCGCCGCCCAGAATCAGGCGAAAAGAGGGCACGGCGCGGGATTATACTCACGTCGCCCGTCGAGGGGTTACCGGTTAGAGGCGAGGAGGAACCATGCGCTTCATTCGACCGATCCCGGTGGCGTTAGTCCTCTGCTGCATCGCACATCCCGTCTTGGCTCAGGAGTGGACTCGATTCGTCAGCCCTGAAGACGGATTCAGCGCCAACTTCCCCGGTAAGCCCGCAGTCGAAACCACGACGTACCTGTCTGAGTATCGTCAGACGCTGCCGGCCAAGGTGTACCGCGCGACCGACGCACTGGGCCGCTACTCGACGACCGTTGTGGACTACCGCGGCATCGAGAAGATGCACGCCGACCGCGCCGCGAAATGTCAGGCGGCCAAAGGCGCCAATCAGCAGGACGGCGACACGTGCCAGAACGACTTCCGCGTGGACGTCGCCGGCGCGACCGACCATGCGGTCTGGGACTACATGAGACGTGACGGCGTGAAGATCACGAGCTATATGTTCTATTTCGTCGAGCTCGTATCGGGTCGCGCGCTGCAAATGACGAATGCGGACAAGACCCGCACCTTCGCCGCCATCCATCAACACGCCGGGCGTCTCTACATCCACGAGGCGACTGTGCCGGCTGGCATGCCCGAACCGATTCTGTTCATGCAGTCGCTGGCATGGGCCGACGACAAGGGGCTCGCGATCCGCTATCGCACGCTCTATACCGAAGGGTACGGCGAGTGGAAGTTTCCGCACGAGCCGCCGCCCTTCACCGTTCGCGATCTCAACACATCGATCGATGGGACCGTGGTACGACCAGCGCGGTGAGAGGAGACGTGACATGCATTTCAGATCTTTCGGCGCGGCCGTCCTGTGCGCGGCGAGCGTGAGCGTCGTGCTGTCTGCTCATCACTCGCATGGCAACTACGACCTCACCACGTGGACGGTGATGGAAGGCACCGTCAAACAAGTCGTCTTCATCGTTCCCCACTCGATGGTGTATCTCGACGTGAAGGGCGACGTTTGGGCGCTCGAGGCCACGAATCCGCAGGGCATCTTCCTGAAAGGCGTGAAGAAGGAAGACGTGCAGGTCGGCGACACGATCACCGTGCGCTGCCACCTGCTTCGCGACGGCGGCAAGGGTTGCCTTCTCGGTTTCGTGACGCCAATGCACGGCGACAAGGCTCGCGGTCACGGCGTCGAGATCGAATGGGACTGACGTCGGTTCCTCGTCACGACAAGGCAGCCTTTACATAGCAAACTCAACCAACTCGTCTGCGCTCGCACAACGAGAACAGGCCGTCATCTGACGGCCTGACAGTTGCACACCGTCGTCGCGCTCTCCATTTCCACCTGCTTCTGAAAACGCCTTGCGGGGCGCCGCACACAGGGACGCGATGGGCGTGTGTACGGCGAGGCTTGGCGGGGAGATCCATACATGGCCAACGAGAGTCAGCGTGTCACCACCCCTCGTTTCACACGGCGCGGATTCCTGGGTGGGATCAGCGCCGGCGCGATCGGCGCCGCTGGAGCGATCGCCAGCCCTGAGTCGGTCGTCGCGCAGCAGAATAGAGACACCCACACCGCGACACGCCCGGATCGATTCAGCCGCATGTTCGATCGACTGCCGCCGTTCGCTGATGCGAGCCTGCGCGTGCAGAGCGCATTGCGCGATATGGGCCAGAAGGGCGGGCTCCTCGACGCCAACGATCTACTGAGTGCCGGGCCGGTCCAATTGATCGCGGACCCGGCATTGCGCGTCAACAATCCCGACAACCCACTGGCCACCGCGGGCGTGACGTTTCTCGGGCAGTTCCTCGATCACGACATGACGTTCGATGCTTCGTCTCGTCTCGGCGTGCCGACACGACCGGAGAGTTCGGTCAACTCACGAACACCAGCCTTTGATCTCGATTCGGTCTACGGACGCGGACCGATCGCCGACACGCAGTTCTACGATCCCGCTGATCGTGTGAAGTTCAAGATCGAGAAGACCACCGAAGGTGGCTTCGAAGATCTGCCGCGGACATCGAGCGGCACGGCCATCATTCCCGATCCGCGCAACGACGAGCACGTCCTCATCGGCGGCATGCAGGCCGCCTTCTTGTGTTTCCACAACAAGGTCGTGGACATGCTGAGGGCACAAGGCGACGACCAGCGGTTGAGCCAGCTCACTGTGAACGGCGCTGAAGACAGCACGATTGCGGCGAGCGTGGACGCGTTCGCCGATTTTCGAGAGAGCAACCGCCTGCGCAACGTCTTCAACGAAGCGCGGCGTCTTGTCACCTGGCACTACCAGTGGATCATCCTGAACGAGTTCCTGCCGAACATCGTTGGCTCACAACTCGTGAATGACATCCTGCAGAGCGGCCGCCGCTACTATCGCCCGCGCGCGGGAGAACAGAGCATTCCGGTCGAATTCCAGGCCGCCGCGTACCGGTTCGGCCACAGCATCGTGCGCCCGTCGTATCGCGCGAACATGAAGGGCGACGGTGGCCAGCCGTTCTTCGCGTTCATCTTCGATCCGGCCGGTGAGGGTCAGCTCGATCCGGTCGATCTCCGCGGCGGCGCCCGCGCCGCACGACGGTTCGTTGGCTGGCAGACCTTCTTCGACTTCGGCGGCGACCAGGCGACCAACGTGCGGCACAACAAATTGATCGACACCAAGCTCTCGACGCCGCTCTTCGATCTTCCGCTCGGCGCGATTGCGAGCGGTGATGCGCCGACGTCGCTGGCACAACGCAATCTCCTGCGCCAACTCACCTGGTCGTTGCCTTCCGGGCAGGACGTCGCCCGCGCGATGGGAATTCCCCCGCTGGCGTCGAGCGAGCTCGGCGAGCTGACTGCATTTGGAGCCGGGTTCGAGCGCAGCACGCCACTCTGGTACTACATCCTCAAAGAGGCGGAGCTCGCTGGCGGCACGCATCTCGCCGGCGTCGGCGCGCGCATCGTCGCCGAAGTCTTCATCGGCCTGCTTCAGCTCGATGACGACTCCTA
>DATCXH010000795.1:0-4084 GCA_036565925.1 Vicinamibacterales bacterium | reverse complement strand
ATGCGTGAGGCGCGGTACATCCGGCGACTGGCCAAGATCCGCGATCTCGAGACGCGACCGCGCGGCTGATGCAGACCGTCGATCTTCAGCGTCTGATTCAGATCATCGTCGAGGAAGTGACCGCGGCGACGGCGTTACCTCCGGCGCGCTGCCACTGCCACTCGGTGCTCTACGAGTGCTGTCCTGATCGGATCCGCGATGTCATTGAAGCCGGAGCCACGAGGCTCGGGCTGCACGCGTCCGGCGGCACGGCTGGCACGGTAGCGGGCATGATCGATCACACACTGCTGAAGCCCGACGCGACACGCAAGGACATCGAGACACTGTGTCGCGAAGCCGCCGAATATAAATTTGCGAGCGTCTGCGTCAACCCCACATGGGTCGCCGCGTGTGCGCAACTGCTCAAGGGCACATCAGTCATCGTCTGTTCGGTCGTCGGCTTTCCGCTCGGGGCAACGACACCGGATACGAAGCACTACGAGACTCGGCGCGCCATCTTCGATGGCGCGCGCGAGATCGACATGGTCATCAATGTTGGTGCGCTCAAGTCTGGCGACCTTCGCCTCGTCGAACGCGACATCGAGGCGGTAACCGCTCCGTGCCGGGAGTTTGGCGCGCTGAGCAAAGTCATCATCGAAGCCGCTCTGCTCACCGACGATGAGAAAGTGACCGCGTGCACGCTGGCGAAGGCTGCGGCCGCAGATTTCGTGAAGACATCCACCGGCTTTGGTCCGGGTGGAGCGACAGCTGGCGACGTCGCCCTGATGCGGCGGGTGGTCGGCGACGAAATGGGCGTCAAGGCCGCTGGCGGCGTGCGTGACCTCGAAGGATTGAAAGCAATGGTGGCTGCAGGCGCCACACGAATCGGCGCCAGCGCCGGCGTCCGCATCGTGCAGGAGTCGCGGGGCGAAAAACAGACCTTGCGACCAGTCTCAGGTCAGGCCTCGAAAGGATACTGATGTGCGGTACCTCACAGCCCTCGTCGCCTTGGGTCTACTCGGCGTGAGCCTCGAGAGTCAGTCGCCAGCCTCAGTGCTGGCACCGACGGGAACCTTGCGCGCTGTTTTCCTTGGCAGCAATCCAGTCCACGGACGCGTCGATCCCAAGACAGGTGTCTCTACCGGCCCGGTGCCCGACCTGGTCACCGAGCTCGCACGAACACTCAAAGTGCCGGCCACGGTTTTGCCGGCACCCGATGCGGCCGGTGTGATCGCGGCACTAAAGAACGGCACGGCCGACATCGGCTTTCTCGCATACGACGAGACCCGTGCACGTGAAGTGGACTTCGGTCCTGCCTTTATCGTGATGCACAACAGCTATCTGGTGCGGGCTGAATCACCGCTGCAGAAGAGCGCAGACGTCGATCGCTCCGGCATCACCGTCGCCGCCATCAAAGGACAATCGCAACAGCTATTCGTGAGCCGAACGCTGAAGCAGGCCACGATTCGAGTGCTCGACACGATGCCACCACAGATGGAGCTCGAATCGATGCTGCTCGGGAAGACCGTCGATGCGTTCGCCATCAACAGGCAGCGTGGACTCGACGCGCAGGCCACCTCTGGCGGCAAGCTCCGTCCGTTGCCTGACAACTTCCTTGATGTCGATCAATGTTTTGTCGTGGACAAGGGGGCGTCGGCCAAGCTGAAAGCCATCGAGCAGTTCGTGGGCACCATCCGCCAATCAGGATTTATTAACGCGTCGATCGAGCGCGCCAAACTCGCCGGCGTCTCTCCGGCGCGGAGATGATAGAGAATGGATCGTTCAGACGCGTGACTTCGTGCGTGAATTGGAGGATTCGGTGGCGACTTTGAATACGGAGCAACTCCGGCGCCTCGCCCGTCTGGGCGCGATTGCGCGGCTCGAGCAGTTGAAGCAGGAGGAAGCAGCAATCCGCGCCGAGTTCCCTGAACTCTTCGGGCGGGGACGACGCACGGCGATTGTGGACGTGCCCGTGCCCGGACGCCGCCGTGGCCGCAGAAAGATGTCCACCGCCGCGCGCAAAGCCGTGTCGGAGCGGATGCGGAAGTACTGGGCCGAGCGCAGAAAGGCAAAAGGGAAGTAGTTGATGCGTCCCGGCCGTCTGGCCGTCTGGCTCGGACTGGCCGGCGTACTCCTGGGATCGCGGGTCGAGGCGCAAAGTCTCACGCCCGGCCCGCCTGGTCCCATCTTCGTTATTGACGTGAGGGGCGCAACCGGCGGCATTCCCACCAGCATCGGCCTTTATCCAACGGTTCCCGAAGGCGGCAGCGTCCCCTCACGCGGCTTCGGCTACGACGTCGGCGGTCACATCTATCTTTTCAACCTCGGTCCCGCGCGCATCGGACTTGGTGTCAGCGTTGTCGGCGTACGTGGCACCGCGATGGATGCCACGACGACGATGAACATCGTCGCGCCGCAACTCTCATTCAATTTCGGCAGCTCGGATGGATGGAGCTATCTGAGCCTCGGCGCTGGAACCGCGCGCGTGGACGCCGAAGTCACCGGATCCTCGAGCGCTATCAACGCTGGCGGCGGCGCGCGATGGTTTATCAAGCGCCACCTTGGCGTGGGATTCGATCTGCGGCTGCACCGGATCGCCGCGGACGGCGATGTCATGGGCGACTCGATGATCTTCGCTGCCTCAGTCGGGTTCTCTGTGAAGTGACGTGACGCAGGCCGTCGTGATTACGGGCTGGACGGGATCAAGGCCGCACCGTCACTCTGGAACCCGTGACTCACGGCGAACATTGCCAGCTCCAGACGCGTCGAGACACCGACCTTGTCGAATATGTTCGTCAGGTGGTGCTTCACGGTGGTTTCGCTGATCTCGAACAGCTGCGCGATGTCTTTATTGGTGTAGGCCGCAGCGACAGCAGCGACGATCTCGCTCTCGCGGTGCGTCAAGCCGAACGTGGGCTGCCGCTTCTGAGCCGCCAGTCGTTGCAAGGCCTGCCGAAAGTCAGCGGCCGGCTCCCTGTCTACCCAATATTGTCCGGAGGCAACCGTGTGGATGGCGCGGACGAGCAGGCCGGCGCGCGCGTCCTTCAACAGCACACCGCGAGCACCAAGCTCGAGGATCAACTGAACGGATGAAAGGGACAGGTCGCTGGTCAGGGCTACGAGTGCGGTTGGAACGAGAGACGAAGCGACCCCTGGCGACCTCAGACTCTCGGGAAAAACCGCCAGATCGAGGACCAGGACGTCCGGTTTCACCTCCAGCGTCCGTTCGACGGCTTCGATCCCGTCGCGCGTGTTGACGACCGAGAAGCGACGACTGGACTTCAGCAGCGTCCGTAATCCGTCGCCGAATAGCGTGTGCTCCGCGGCCACGATGATCCGAGGACGTCCCGTCACGGGTCGCTCCACGCTACTCAAATACACAGCAAGCTCGACCGAGTTGGAAGGTTGACGTCCCGTCGTAAACAAATATTCAGAGCGTTCGGCGATGCGATGTGCGGACGCCCCGTAAAGTCGGCTCTTACAGTGGCTTTAATCCCGAGATCGACAGACTCTCGACCGTGATTGCGTGACGACCCGTCCACGTCGGGGGCGCGGCGGCTGCACCGAGCGCGCGTGAACGGCGCAGTCATTGGATCGTCCAGCGCAATCAACGCCAGGCGGCAGTGCTCAAGGTTTGAATACCGTGATCGCAGTGCCGGCGCTATCTCCGTCCGGATCGTGGTTCTGGCTGCTCGAGTAACTCAATCCAGTTGCCGTAATGCCAGTGACCGTGAACGTCGCGGAGCCCGCGCGCTTCGGGATGCTGGTCGATGTCACGGCACATATTCCGTTGGCGGCGGTTGTACATGACCCGGCACCTGTCACACCGCCGCTCCATAGGCCCGTTACGACCGCACCGGCCACGGCCTGATGGTTCGTATCGTGTACCGCGACCGACACTCGAGCCGTCCACTGGTTCTTGTTCGTGACCGAAGACCCATCGAGGTCGCCAGCATGAATGGCGGCCGGAGCGGGGCGTGGGTTTACCGTGATGGTGACAGTGTCCGTCGCTGTCGCGCCGTCATCGTCGGTCACCTGCAGGGTCAGCGTATGCGTGCCGATAGCGAATGAGACCGTCGGAGATTCGCTGGTCGCCACAACAGTG
>DATCXH010000243.1:0-7992 GCA_036565925.1 Vicinamibacterales bacterium | reverse complement strand
CCGGACCGTGGAACGATGTTGAGGACCGGTCCACCCACGTCGGTCTCGCCCATGCCGCCAGCGACCGTGAACGCGATTTCGTCGACGTTCACCGTATCGTAAATCAAGGATGACCCGCCGCCGCCCGCGAACGCGTTTGCGACCGGCATGCCGTTCACGTTGAAGCGCCCTTCGCTGTTGGGCCCTCCCCTCGAGAAGAAGAAGACGAGCCCCGGCGATGGATTCAGCGCGGCACCGAAGGTCTCCACGCCCGGGACCATCGTAATGAGCGACCCTGTTGAGCGCGTGCCCGGCAGCACCGTCACCACATCTCCGTCGATCACCGCCTCGCGCCGCGTCGACTGGACATCCACCACCGGGCTCTCGCCGCTGACGACGATCGTCTCTGTGAGATTGCCGACCTTCATCTCGATCGGAATCGTGACCGTGGCCGAGCCTCGCAATTCGATGTTCTCGCGCTTGACCTGGCTGAAGCCCTCGAGCGCGAATGTGAGCGTGTAAGCGCCCGGATCGAGATTCACGATGCGGTACACGCCCGAACTGTCGGTGACGGCCGTGCGGACTTTTTCGATAAGTGCCGGACTTGCGGCTTCCACCGTCACGCCAGGCAGCACGCCGCCAGATGCGTCGCGGACGGTGCCGGTCAGCGTGGCGCGCTCCAGTGCTCCTTGTGCCAGGACGAGAGACGGTATCGTCAGCGCGAGCGAGATAACCAGGCAAAACGGGAAGCGAGGGTGCATTCGAGGGCTCCTCGTAAATGTCAGGCGTGCTCAGAGCCGGCGAAAGTTGCCGTTCGAAGGGGCAGCGTCGGCGGATACTACTGAAGTGCTTCTGTACAGTCAATGGTGACGAGCGATATGCCACTCAGGCATTTCGATTTTCGCCCTTGAACTGGTCGCGCAGTCGTGCGAATCTCGCTCGGTGCAGCGCCTGTGTGCCCTCGCCTTTAGTGTGCTTCTGGTCGGCTCGATTAGCTCGTTGAGCGGTCAGTCAGCGCCTGCGTCCGCGGCGCAAGGAAAGGCGGCGGCGCGGTCGCCGCTGGCAGCGCAGACGCCCTTGGCGTCGCACGCGACATCCGACGCTCAGAGTCAGCGAGCGCTTCTCGACAAGTACTGCGTCACCTGCCACAGCGACCGTCTGAAGACGGCGAACCTCTCGCTGCAGGGACTCGATCTCGCCAAGGTCGCCGACCACGCCGAGGTGTGGGAGAAGGTGATTCGGAAGATGCGCGCCGGGGTCATGCCGCCTCCCGGTGTCCCGCGGCCCGCACTGGCGGACTACGAAGGCCTGCGCGATTTTCTGGAAACCGAGATCGATCGCGTCGCGGCGACGAAGTCGAACCCTGGCTCCGTGGTTCTGCATCGGCTCAATCGGACGGAGTACGCGAACGTGATTCGCGATCTGCTCGATCTCCGCATCGATGTCACGACGCTCCTGCCGCCGGATGATTCGGCCAACGGCTTCGACAACATCGCGGGCTCGCTCACGCTCTCCCCAACATTGCTCGAGTCGTATACGACCGCTGCGGCGCGGGTCGCGCGCACGGCCGTTGGTTATTGGAAATCACCGACCGAGGCGACGTATCTGACGTCGAGTGATGCCTCGCAGAATCATCGCCTCGAGGGCATGCCCTTCGGCACACGCGGCGGCATCGTCGCTCAGCACGATTTTCCCGCCGACGGCGAATACAAGTTCTCGATTCAGAACTTCGGCGTCGGCAGTTTCATTCCGAATGAGCAGCTCGCGCTGATCATCGATGGCGAGCGTGCGCACGTCTGGCCGTATCGCGGCGTCGGCCTGAACGTCGGCATGACCGCGGAAGCCGATGGCACGCTCGAAGTGACGGTTCCTGTTCGGGCCGGATCGCGTCTTGTCGGCGCGACGTTCGTCGCCACGAACTATCGGCCGAGCCTCGATCTGATCCGGCACTACGACCGGCAGTCGCTGGAGAACAATTCGATCCCGCAGATGCAGAACTACCCGGCGATCGGGTTCGTTCGCATCCAGGGTCCGTTCAACGCGCAGCGTCCGCACGATTCGGCAAGCCGTCGAAAGATCTTCGTGTGTCGTCCCGCCTCCGCCGAAACTACGGCGGGCAAGCCGGTGACCGCAGTCGAAGAACGTTGTGCCCGCCAGATAATGACGACACTCGCGCGCCGGGCGTATCGTCGTCCGACGACGGCGAACGAGATGACGACGCTCATGACGTTCTTCCACGAAGGCCGCAAGGGGGCGACGTTCGAGGACGGGATTGAGTACAGCCTTCGACTCCTGCTCTCGAGCCCGCAGTTCCTCGTGCGCGCCGAGCGTGAGCCTGTGGCGGTGAAGGCGGGGCAGCCGTATCGCGTCACCGACCTCGAACTCGCATCACGACTGTCGTTCTTTCTCTGGAGCAGCATACCGGACGAAGAGTTGGTTACCGTCGCCGCTCAGGGACGACTCAGTCAGCCGACCGTGCTCGCGCAACAGGTGCGCCGGATGCTGAAGGATCCTCGCGCCGATGCGCTGGTCACCAACTTCGGTCAGCAGCTGTTGTATCTGCGCAACCTGCCCGCGACGTCACCCGACGGCATTTACTATCCGAATTGGGACGACGAACTGCGGCAGGCGCTCAAGCGCGAGTCGGAGTTGTTCTTCGAGAGCGTGCTTCGCGACGATCGCGGCGTCCTCGACCTGCTGACGGCCGACTACACGTTCGTCAACGAGCGTCTGGCGAAGCATTACGGCATTCCGAATGTGTACGGTTCGCGCTTCCGCCGCGTGACGCTCCCACCCGAGATGGATTACCGGCGCGGTCTGCTCGGCAAGGGCAGCTTCCTCGCCGTAACCTGGACGCAGAACTTCCGATCGTCGCCCGTCAAACGCGGTGTGTGGGTGCTGGAGAACATCCTTGGAACGCCGCCGCCCGAGCCACCGGCCAATGTCCCTGCGCTCGAAGACACGAAGAGCGCTGACGGCAAGGTGTTGACGCTACGCGAGCAGATGACCATCCATCGCACGAACCAGCCCTGCGCCGGATGCCACGCCATCATGGACCCGATCGGATTCGCACTCGAGAATCTTGACGCCGACGCCAGCTGGCGCACGAAGCAGGGTGGCGAAGGCGGTATTCCGATTGATTCGAAGGTCCGGTTGTATGACGGCCAGGACGTGAACGGTCCGGCAGGGTTGCGCACCGCGCTGATGCGTTATTCACCGCAGTTCGTCCGGATGTTCGTCGAGAAGTTGATGACCTATGCGGTCGGCCGCGGCATGGAGTACACCGACATGCCGACGATTCGGGCCATTACGCGCGACGTGTCGAAGGACGACAACCGATTCTCGGCCATCGTGCTGGGAGTGGTGAAGAGCCCGCAGTTCCAGATGCGGGTCAAGAGCAATGACGTTGTAAGCACGAACTGACAGTTGTAGGCCGGGTCCTGTTGTGTGGACCCGGCGTGAGTGAGTGGAGACGACGATGTTTGTTGCCAAGAAGCACATCCCTCGACGGACGTTCCTCCGCGGCGCGGGCGTAACACTCGCGTTGCCGTTGCTCGACTCGATGCTCCCGGCATTCACGCCGTCACGGCTGACCGCGGCAGCGCCGGTCAAGCGCTTCGTCGGCATCTGGCACCCGCATGGCGCGGCGCCCGGCTACTGGAGCCCGCTCAAGTCAGGCAAGGACTTCGAGTTCTCCTTCATCACCAAGCCCCTCGAGCCCTTCCGCAATCGCGTCGTCTTGATCAGCGGCCTCGACATGCCCGAGGCGATGGCCACCACTGACGAACCAGGCGGCGATCACGCGCGTGGTGCGGTGTTGCTCTCGGGGGCACGGCCGCGGCGCAACGCGGTCAGCCCGTTCCTCGGGGTCACCGTCGATCAGCACATCGCCAACAAGTACGGGCAGGACACGATCCTCTCGTCGCTGCAGCTTGGCGTCGAGGACACCGGCAACTTCGGCAACTGTAACTGGGGCTACAGCTGCGCCTACACCAACTCGATCTCCTGGTCGTCGCCGACCTCGCCGCTGCCGACGCAGGTGAATCCGCGTGTCGCCTTCGAGCGACTGTTCGGTGATGGCGCGAGCACCGAAGAGCGGCTGCGCGATCGTCAGCGCAACGCCAGCATTCTCGATGCTGTCGTCGGACAACTCGATACGTTCAAGACCAGCCTGGGCGCCGGCGACAAGGTCCGCATCGACACCTACGTGGATAACATTCGCGAGCTCGAGCGGCGCATCAAGATCGCCATGAGCAACGCGGTGAAGGAACCGGAGAGTGATATTCCCTTTGGCCTGCCACAGAACAGGCACGAGCATTTCCGGCTGATGTATGACCTGATGGCACTCGCCCTCGAAGGCGACATCACGCGGTCGATCACCTTCATGCTCGGTCGCGATCTGAGCGGCGCCAGCTTCCCCGAGTCAGGCTACACCGGTGGCTGGCACGGCACATCGCATCACGGCGACAAACCGGAGAACATCGCCAACTACTCGAAGGTCAATCGCTATCACGTGCAGAACCTGGCCTACTTCGTCGAGAAGTTGAGCAAGATTCCCGATGGCGATGGCACGCTGCTCGATCACGTGCTGATCTACAAGGGCAGCAACATGGGCAACTCCCATCGTCATGCTCATGAGAAGGTGCCGGTGATTCTGGTCGGCGGTATCGATGGCACGTTCAAGGGGAATCGGCACCTCGTGTTCCCCGACAACACGCAGCGCACGTCGAACATGCTGGTCAGCATCCTGCATCTGTACGGCATCGATCGCTGGCCGACGGAAAATGGCAAAGATACGACCGACAAACTCGGGACCAGCACAGGGCGGCTCGAGCCGTTGGAAATGTTTTGATGCGGCGAATCGCGTTTTTCGTTCCGTTCGTGTTCGTCGTGGCCCTCGTGATTCCTGTGGCCGCGCAGCTATCGCCTCGTGCGACGCGTCCTCAGGTTGTCCCGCCGCAGGGGCCGGTGCGTCAGGTGATCTTCAAGAGCTGCACCTCCTGCCACGGCATCGACGACTACGCCTATAACGCCCTCGATCGTGCCGGTTGGGATGCTCATCTCACCGCAAAACACAAGGAGGTGAGCGTCTCGCTCGCGGCTGAAGACCGGGCGATTCTGCTTGACTGGCTGGCGATGCGATTCGGACCGACAACGAAACCGTTTCCGCGGGCGTACGTCGCGCGTGAAGTGACGACGTTCTTCACCGACGCTGAAGGCGAGGCTCTGATCAAGCGCGCGTGTACGTCATGTCATGGCATCGATCGAGTGAATACCGCCCGCTTTGCGCCCGAACGATGGCGCGTCGTGACCCTCGACATGCGCGAGCGCGGCGCCAAGCTCGAAGACGAGGAACTCGAACGGTTGGTGGAGTGGCTCGGTCGGACGAAGGGTACGAACGACAGTGACCGGCAATAGATGTCAGTCCCTGGTCCTTGGGACTTGGTCCTTGGTCCGTGCCTGGTCCTTGGTCCTGAGTGCGGCGGTGTTCATCGCTGGCGGCGTTGTGCGTGCCGAGGGTCCGGCGCTGAAGCTGAAGGCGAGCGTCATAGGCGCAGGTTCGCAGACAGCACCGATGACGATTGAGTTGTTCCGCTGGTCAACCGATGTCGAGCGTGCACCACTGCTGGCGGCCTTCAGCGCACCTCCTCCCGCTCAGCCAAGTGCGTCTCCTGCAGCGCCACCCGGTCGCGGCGGACGTGCAGGACGCGGCGGTCGCGCTGGCGGCACACCACCGCTGAGCCCGTTGGAGCGTTTGACGAATGCCATCAAGGCTGCGCCGACTGTCGGCTTTATCTGGAATGACGGCCCGACTGGCTATTCGATTAAATACGCGTGGCGTGCCGCGCCGGCCCCGAGCGGAGTCGAGGGGTCGCCGAATATGCCGAATCGAGTCGTCCTGGTGACCGAGCGGCGACTCGGGGCGAATGCGACGACGTGGCCCGCGACTGCCGCATCCGCGGCTGGTTTGGAATTCACGGTCGTGGAAATGCGAATCGATGGCAAGGGCATCGGCGAAGCGAAAAGCTCGCTGTCGTCCCCGGTTGTTGTCGATGCCGCTGCGAATACGCTCGCGATCGACAAGTACGCAGAGGCACCGGTGTTACTGAAGGTGACGCGATGAGGGTACTGGCAGTCCTCGTTCTTCTCGCCGGCGTGGCGCACGCGGCGACCACGGATGTCGCCGACGCGGCCAAGCGCGGCGATCGTGATGCGGTGCGTGCTGCGCTCGCCCGAAAGGCCGACGTCAACGCTGCGCAGATTGACGGCAGCACCGCTCTGCATTGGGCGGCCGAGCGCGACGATCTCGACATGGCCGATCAGCTGATTCGCGCCGGTGCGCGTGTGGCGGTGCGGACCAGAGAAGGCGTCACGCCCCTTCAGCTCGCGGCCACCAACGGCAGCGCGGCGATGATCGATCGCCTGCTCAAGGCCGGCGCCGACGTCAACGCGCCGTTGAGCGCGGCCGGCGATACGGCGCTGATGATGGCCTCCCGCACCGGCAAGACCGACGCGATACGTGTGCTCGTCGAGGCGGGTGCCAACGTCAATGCGAAAGAGACGTGGGGCGGGACCACGGCGCTGATGTGGGCGGTGTCGGAGGGACACGCCGACGCGGCACGATTGCTCATCGGCGCGGGCGCTGACGTCAACGCGCGATCGAATTATGTCGCGGCCGCCAACGGGCGTGGCTTCGAGGGCCGCACACCGGCGGCCAATCGCACCGATCCGAAGGCCGAGGAATTCGCCAGCGGATGGTTGACACCCTTGACGCTGGCCGCGCGCGAAGGCGACGTCGAGATGACCCGCGTCCTTGTCAATGCCGGTGCAGACGTCAACGTCGCGGCGGGAGACGGCAAGACGGCGCTGGCATTGGCGATCTTCAACGGCAACTACGAGGTCGCATCATTCCTCGTCGACAACAAGGCCGACGTCAACAAGGCCGATGCGCAGCGATTCACGCCGCTGTTCTGGGCCGTCGATCGCCGCAACATGGAAACGGCACCGAACTTCCCGTGGATGGTGACCGCCGATCCGATGCCGCTGATTCGCAAGTTGCTCGACGCCGGCGCGAATCCAAACGCTCTCGTCAACAACACGCCGCGCGCACGGATGCGCGAGGGATCCCCGCGCATCGTCTTTGCGACAGCGTTGATGCGCGCCGCGTTCGCGGCGGATCTCGAGCTGGTCAAGCTGCTGCTCGAGCGCGGTGCCGATCCGAAGATCCTGTCGCGGGACAACGAGACGATGCTGTCGGCGGCGGCGGGACTGGCGTTTATTCACGGCTATCACCGCGGCAAATCTCCCGAGGAGCGCCTGCAGGTCGTGAAGCTGTTCGTTCAGTTGGGCAATGATGTCAATTGGCCCGACGATTACGGGATCACGCCGCTGATGGCCGCCGCCAATTACGGCAACGTCCCGATCATTCAGTATCTCATCGACGCCGGCGCCGATCTGTCAGCGCACGATCTCGGCAAGAAGAACGACGGTGCCTTCGGGTCCAGCAACGAACCGCTGATGCCGATCGACTACGCCATCGGCGTCGGTACGTTTGTGCCCAACAACGCCGTCATCATTCATCAGGAAGCCGTTGATCTGATCGCGAAGTACATGAAGGAACGCGGCATCGTGCACACCACGTCGGAATGCACCCTCCGTGGCTTCAGCTGCTCGCAGGTCAAAGTGGATCCGAAGGTGTCCACACCCGCGGAGATCGTTCGCGCGCGGAAGTTTGCGACCGGCCACCAGATCGAAGGCCTCACCGGCGGTCTCGAAGCCAAGTAGGGCCTGGGCCCGCTCGCTAGACCGGCTCGGCGACGATTCTCGGTCTGTCCCGGCGGTGGCGGCGGAAAGACGACGGCAGCAGTGCCGTCTGCGGACATGTCGAAGCTCTGACGCACACGTCGCGGCGAATCGGGGCGCGTTCAGGATGTGGGTGCGCCTCAATTTCAGCTCGAGGTTGCCGGTCTCGATGCGCTACTCGAATGCACGCAGCGTGCGGGATATCGGTTC
>DATCXH010000245.1:0-11004 GCA_036565925.1 Vicinamibacterales bacterium | reverse complement strand
GTGTCGACGTTGCCCCAGTTGCCGTTGTCGTACTTCTGCCAGCTGCCGCCCTCGTTGCGGTAGACGTTGCCGTCGCGGCCGGCGTAGATGTCGCCGCCTTGTGTGCGCCCGACGGTGGCGCGGTCACCGCCGGGTCCGACTCGCGAGACCCCTGCCGCGCCGCTGTCGGTGCGGAAGCCGGATGTCGATGTGCCGCGACGGTAGTTCTGTGCGTGCGCGGTCTGCGCCCAGTTATCACCGCGTTGCACGGCGCTGGTGCCCCAGTTGCCGTACACATTGGAGCCCTGGCGGGTTTGTCCGTACGCCCCGGTGCGCGGGTTATAGGCCTGACCTGCGGCGCGTGATCCATACGGACCGTAGGCGGCTGCACCGCGGGAATACGTCCCGGTCCGCGGGTTGTACGAGGCGCCCATGCCGACGCCACCATATGGACCATACGCGGCGTACCCACGACCGTACCCACCTGTGTAGGGGTTGTACCAAGCGCCCATTCCGTAGGTGTGTGGATAGCCGTAGTAGGCCGGGTAGAAGCCGCCGTAGTAGACATACGGCGGGTAGTACCAGCCGCTGCCCCAGACTGCGCATCCCCACCCGATCATCATTCCGGTGTACGCCGCGGTATACGCGAACGTCGCCCACTCGTCGTCGTTGTCTTCGACCGTGACGTAGGTGACGTGGTGCGATGGAGAGCTTGCAGGGATCGTGTAGATCTGCTGCGGAATGCTCGACGCCACTTCCCACGGACCGTTCGGTGCGCGCGACATGAACCACACGCCCTGGAAGCACATGTAGTACAGGTCGCCGTACTTGACGATGTCCTTATCGCTGTTCACGGCGCGCTCGACGCCTTGCGACCCTTGAATGGGTTGGAACTGCGGGTCGCCCTGATAGGCCACGTCAGGGGCCTTCAGCTCTTTCTTGTTGACACGCGCCGTGCGCGGCACCATCGCCAGGAGGACCGCCTCGGTCGCCTGCGGCGTGCCAGGCACCGATGCGAGTACGCGCGAGCGCGGATGCTCGACGGGGATGTGCTTGAAGTCCTCAGGTAACGAGGGTGTGGCGAACGTCCACGGCCCATCGAGTGACGCGCTCTTGAACCAGCGGCCCGCGACAAGGAAATAGAAGTCACCCCGTTGTCCCATCCGGAACAAATCGGTCTCGGTGTTGTTCACCCATAGAAGGGTCGTCGCTCCGTCGACCTTGAGATAACTGGGCGGACCTTGCAGCAGAATCAACTCGGCGGGGTCCGTGCTCACGAAGACTTTGGGCATCGTCTTCTCTGTGAGCCGTTCGCCCGGCAGCGCCGTCTTGACGTCTTTCCAGTTCTCGTCGGGCGGTAGCTTCGAGAAGCTCTCGGGCAACTTGCCGGCCGGCGTCCACGGACCTTCAATCGCCTTTGCCTGCAGCCACGATCGGTTGTAGCGCAGATACATCGTCTTGGTGGGCGTGTACTCCAAGACGTCCCAGTTGGTGTTCACGACGTATCTGACGTCCACGTCCTTGATCGGACTCCAGACCGTCTCTCCATCCAGGTTGACCAGAATCGCTGGTGTCGTACTGGAGAACACTTTCGGTGGGTCCGCTTTGATGTTGTCGACGTTCTTGACTTGAAGCGGGCTGGCAGCGATGTAGGCGAGCAGTCGATCGAGATCGAGCACGCGCTGGTTGATCGGCAGCGCCTGCACATCGGCCACAAGCTCTTTCACCTGATCGGATGAGAGCGATGGAAAGTTGTATTGGGTGATCCGCAGATCGAGTGTCACCACGCGATCGTCAACGGCAACGCTGGTCGGACCTTCGATCTTGATCGTCCCGAGTGCAGGTTCCTTCGCGCCCGTCCGCTGATACGAGACAGCCGACCAGGCGACGATGTTCTTCTGATCGGTCCAGCTCTCCACCTGTGGCTGGTACCACACGACCGTCCCGGTCTTCAGCGTAACGGTCCGCGGCCAGCCCGTGTCGGCATTGGTGCCGGGCGGCGGCGATGCCGCTGTGGGTTTGGCTTGCGCCGACGGTGTGGCGGGTTTGGTCGGCGAAGGCGGGTTAGTGGTCGCAGGTTGAGGCTGCGTTGGAGGCGTGACCGCGGCAGGTTGTTTCTGCTGCGCGGCCACGACCGGCGCCTGAGGCACCGCGAGTACCGATGCAAGGGCCCACGTGAGCCAGGACAGACGACGCGTCAGCTTGCGCATCACGTTGTTCTCCGAGCTCGCGCTCAGAACCTGGCGGTCACTCCGCCGTGGAACTGGAGCTGATTCGAGTACTGCGCATCTCCAGTGAGATAGCAGCCCCAGTACGGATCGCACCACCAGCCTTCGGCGTCGGTCTTGATGTAGGTTGGCGTCCACTGCACGCCGAACCGCACCCCGAAATGCGGTGACGGATACGCCTTCAGGCCGGCTCCCCAGGTCGTGGAGAACTGCGTCTCACCCGGTATCGTCCGTTCCCCGGCCAGGGTGTTGAAGTTGACGCTGGCGAAATGGGTCGCGCCGATTCCAATCATCGCGTAGGGACGAAGGCGCGCGCCGAGTTCGCCGAAGTTGAACGCGACGTAGGGATGGTACGAATAGACGTTGAGGTCACCAATATCGAACGTATTGGTGCCAGTGGCGGCGAGCGTGCTCATCTGTTGATTGAAGAGAAAGCCCACCTCGAATCGCTCATTGACGTGGAACCCAGCACCGAGGCCCCATGACGAGGAGTCCTTCGTATCAATCGCGTCGTAGACGTTGCCGTCACCCGCCAAGATCGCGGTGTCCGTCTCGACGCCATCAGATATCGTCCACCCGAAGAGGCCCATGACTTCAACTCTCTGCGCGAACGCAGGAGTTGCAGACCAGAGAACACACATCACCAACAGCCCCGTGGCTTGCTTCCACATGTCAAACCTCCAACGAGTGAGGCGAGGCCACGCCCCGTCACGAGCGGTGCGCGAACCCTTCACTCCATGAGGATGCTGCGGCGCCGTTCTCCAGCGGATAGGGCCGACCGCACGACATCAGTACCTGCGTCTTCAGCAGGACCGGTGCCACCTCACCGCGTCGCGCAAGTCCGGCCGATTGCTACGCGTTTGCTGAAGGGAGAAGGCTGATTGACGTAGTGGCCGCGACAGGTCGTGGGCACGCGTCTCCGGGATATCGGAGATCGCTCCGCGCGAATGCTCGTTGTAAAACGACACTTCAATCGAGCCAGCCGCCAATGGCCTTGGCACGTCACGTGCTCCCTGTCACGTCGCGGCATTAGCGCCGTGACCCCGGTACACAGGAGGCACGCCATGCGCGTGACGTTCGATACAGCAGCAACACGGCTCTCGGTGCTCGCGCTGATTCTGGCAACGGCTTGGTCGTGCACTCGGCAGCAGGCCAAAGAAGAGGCGATTCGACCGGCGAGTGCCGCGCAACCTGCGCCGGCGACGGTGCAACGAGCGGCGATCGTCGGGCCCACCCGGACTGAACGCGATCTGCTCGGTGAGAAACAGATTCCGGTTGACGCGTACTACGGCGTACAGACCGCGAGGGCGGTCGAAAACTTTCGTATCTCAGGCGTGGCGATCAATCACTATCCGGGATTCGTCGAGGCCTGGGCGATTGTCAAGCTTGCGGCGGCGCGCGCCAACACCGACGTCGGAGCGATGAAGCCGGAGAAGCTGGCGGCGATCGAGAAGGCTGCGGCAGCGCTCATGGACGGGAAGTATCACGATCAGTTTCTCGTCGACTGGTATCAGGGCGGCGCCGGCACGTCGACCAACATGAATGCGAACGAGGTGATGGCCAATGTTGCGCTCGAGCTAACCGGCCACCCCAAGGGCGACTACGGCGTCGTCGAGCCGCACGACGACCTGAACATGTCGCAGTCCACGAACGATTCGTATCCGACCGCACTCAAGGTCGCGTTCCTTCTGCGCAACGACAAGCTGGTCGCGGAACTCCAGAACCTCGTTGCCTCGTTCCGCGCGAAGGGCAATCAGTACATCGACGTCGTGAAAATGGGACGCACCGAACTGCAGGATGCGGTGCCGATGACGATCGGACAGGAGTTTCACGCGTTTGCCGCGTCGCTCGAGAGCGAAATCGGTCTGTTGCGTGACGCGGAGAAGTATCTCTACGCCGTCAACATGGGGGCCACGGCGATCGGCACCGGCATCAACGCGCCGAAGGGCTATGCGCAGAAAACAGCACAGCATCTGGCGAAGCTCACCGGCAAGCCGATCGTCGTCGCGCCGGACATGGTCGCCGCGACCTGGGATCAGCAGGGATTCGTCGTCTACTCGGCGGCGCTGAAGAGCGTCGCGGTGAAGTTGTCGAAAATCGCCAACGATTTGATTCTGCTCACCTCCGGTCCTCGCGCCGGTCTTGCCGAGATCAATCTGCCGGCCTTGCAGCCGGGCTCGTCGATCATGCCCGGCAAGGTCAACCCCGTCATTCCCGAGCTGGTCAACATCGTGGCCTTCCGTGTGATGGGGAATGACTACGCCGTCACGCTGGCCGCCCACTCCGGTCAACTCCAGCTGAATGCCTACGAGCCGCTCGAAGGCATCGCGATCATGGAGTCGCAGCACCTGCTGCACAACACCTCCATGACCTTGCGGACGCTCTGCGTTGACGGCATCACCATCAACGAGAAGGTGCTCGAGCACTACATGGAGACGACGGTGGGGATCGCGACCGCGCTCAACCCGGTGCTCGGCTACGACAAGGCCACCGAGCTGGCGAACGAGGCCTACAAGAGCGGCAAGGGGATCCTCGAGATCATTCGCGAGCGAAAGATTCTCACCGAGGCGCAGATTACCGACTTGCTCGACCCGGTGAAGCTGACGCAACTCGACAGGAACCAGTATCGCAGCGAAAAACGTTGACGCAGGTGTCGTGTCCGCCTTCAGGCGGACCTGGGAGGCAATAATGAACCGTCTTCAAAGAATGCAGGTGATGTGCGTGGCCGTCGCGGTGACGGCAGGCGCCCAGCTCTCATACGCGCAGGCGAAGAAGGCCAACGTGGTGATCCTGGCAACCGGCGGGACGATCGCGGGCGCGGCGGCCTCAGGTACCCAGGCCGCGTACAAGTCTGGCGCGGTGACGATCGACGCGATGATTGCGGCGGTGCCTGGCATCGGCGATCTGGCCACGATCAAAGGGGAACAGATCTCCAACGTCGGATCGCAGGACATGAGCATGGACATCATGCTGAAGCTCGCCAATCGCATCAACGAGCTCGCGAGATCGAACGACGTCGACGGGATTGTCATCACTCACGGGACCGACACGATGGAAGAGACCGCATTCTTCCTGAACCTGACCGTCAAGACCGACAAACCGGTGGTGATGGTGGGCTCGATGCGGCCGTCCACGGCAGTCAGCGCCGACGGACCGTTGAATCTCTACAACGCGGTGGGTGTGGCCGCAGATCCCAACGCCCGCGGTCGTGGTGTGCTGGTGGTCATGAATGACTGGATCCATGGCGCGCATTCGTTGACCAAGACCAGCACAACGGCGATTCAGACGTTCATGTCGCCGCTGCGTGGTCTGGTTGGTGTCGCCAACTACGGCAAGAACGATTTCTACTCGTCGCCGACGTGGAAGCACACGACGCAGACGGAATTCGACGTGTCGAAGGTGTCGTCGCTGCCTCGCGTGGACATCATCTTTGCGAGCGCCGATTCGTCACCAGATCTGATCGACGCGGCGGCCGCTAACGGAGCCAAGGGCATCGTCATTGCCGGTGTGGGCAACGGCAACATGAATAAGGCGTCGCTGACCGCTGCGGCCAATGCCGTGCAAAAAGGCGTGATCGTCGTGCGGAGCTCGCGCGTGGTGACGGGTGTTGTCGGCCGCAACGTCGAGGTCAACGACGATGAACTCGGATTCATTGCGTCGGACGAGTTGAATCCCCAGAAGGCGCGCATTCTTCTGATGCTGGCGTTGATGAAGCAGCGGAACGCCAAAGACCTGCAGGGATTGTTCACGATTTATTAGGGCGACGCATGCGTTGCCCTGACGAACGTTCAGTGCGAGCGCTCATCGTTGGCGTGAGCCTGATGCTCATCGTCGCCCGCGGTGAGCCCGCGGGTGCCCAACAGGGGAATGGATCGCCGCCGGTGCCGATCGACGACACGATCGAAGCGGGCGAGGCGGACGCCGTCGAACCCGCTCGCAGGCTGGTCAGATGGAATGAGTACGAGGGCCCTTTCTTCACGATTCGATTCGGGGGAGGGCTCCTGTACGAATACGCCGGCTATGCGCAAGATGACAACAGCAAGGCGCAGGTCGATCTCACCCCCGAAGCCAAAGTTCGCGATACCCGCGTTCTGTTCAAGGGCCGCCTCAAATTCAAACGATCCGTGACCTGGAGCGCCGGCCTCATGTACGACGGGCCGACCGACGAATGGCTGGTGCGCGAGACAGGTGTCATGATCGAGATGCCCGAGATCTCGGGGCATCTGTTTGTCGGCCGATCGAAAGAGGGTTTCTCGCTCAACAAGATCATGGTCGGCTACGCCGGGTGGACGCAGGAGCGATCGACGATCAACGACGCGACGATTCCTATCCTCGCCGACGGCATCAAATGGCTTGGCTACGCGCCGAAGATACACCTGTTATGGAATGTCGGCGCCTACGCAGACTGGCTCTCGGAAGGGCAGGGCTTCTCGACCTACGACAATCAGTTCGTCGGCCGTGTTGCATGGTTACCGTATCTCTCGACCGACGGAGGACGGCTGTTGCATCTCGGCATCAACCTGCGATACGGCCATCCCAACGAGGGCACGCTGAAACTGCGATCGCGCCCCGAATCGTTTCCCAGTCCCTACTTCGTAGACACCGGCGACTTCGCTGCCAGGAGCACGCGGATGACGTCGCTCGAGGCCTACTCACGACGAGGCTCGGTGCTGATTGGCTCCGAGTATTTCTTTCAGAAGGTGGACGCGCCGGAATCGGGTAATCCGTTCTTCCACGGCGGCGAAGTCGCGGCGACATGGCTCATCACAGGCGAGACTCGCAGCTACAACACCCGCGGCGGATTCTTTAATCAGGTATCGCCAGCGCGCCCGGTGTTCCAGGGCGGCCCGGGTGGTTGGGAACTCGTCGGGCGAGCGTCGTATATCGATCTCGACAGCGGCTCATTGCAAGGCGGCCGCTTCTGGCGGCTCACGTCGATGGCCAACTGGTACTTGTCCGACCATGTCCGCCTTGAAATGACCTACGGCTACGGAACGCTCGACCGATTCGAGCTTCGGGGCAACACGCACTTCTTCCAGACCCGCCTTCAACTGCAGATGTGAGGGCAAGGCTCTCAGGTCAGCGCCGCTGCTCGTCGTTGGCTTCAGCGTGGCCTGCTGCGCCGCGCACCTCTGCGACATAGTCGAGACCGCGAGTCTTGGTGACGAAGTTGAACTGGACCTCGGGTAATCCTTCCGAGGCCTCGATGACCGCGAGCAGCCGTGTGAACCCATCAGAGACGACGCGCTCGCGCATGTCGGGTTCGGTGGCCCAATCCTCCTGATAGTGGACCGTGTGGTCGGAGTCCATCCAGGTGCTGCACCCGAGGTGTCCGGGCCGTACGCGCAGCGGCGGTGTCAGCGACCGCAGCGTATGCATCAGGCGAGGTGCGCTGCGGGCTGACGCGACGAGAGACACAGTGAGCCGCACCATCGCGTGTGATAAAGCACCAGTCGTTCCATCCATGGGCAGGACATGAGGTGAAAAAAAGATGCTTAATCTTTCGAGCAGTACCGGGCACTACGCCCGTGTTCGCATCGTGTGCGGCTCAACTGAGCCCCGACATCGCAGAGGAACCCCGGTATGCCGGAGCCCTCTGCGCCTGGGTTACACAGTCGGCGCTGGCCGTTTGAGTCCGAGCTTGGCGAGACGCGTCTCGAGCGTCGTTGGTTTGAGGCCGAGTTGTTCTGCGGCGCCTCCCACTCCGCGGATCCGCCATCTCGTGCTTTCAAGGACCCGGCGTATGTGCGTGCGCTCGACGTCGATCAGCCGGATGCTTCGCCCCGACGCGCTGGAAGACGTTTCTGGAACCGGAATCGTCAGTCGCGGTCCGGCCGCGGTGATCATTGCCCGCTCGACCACATTGCGAAGTTCACGGATGTTCCCAGGCCACGGATATCGCTGGAGCGCTTCGATGTTGCTCTTGCCGATCGTCTCGATCCGCTTGCCGAATCCCTTTGAGAACTCTTCCACGAAATGCCATACGAGCAGCGGGATGTCTTCGACACGTTCGCGCAGCGCCGGCACACGAATCGGAAACACGTTGAGCCGGTAATAGAGATCCTCGCGGAACGTGCCGGCCGCGATCAGCTGTTCGAGATTGCGGTGTGTTGCGGCAATGATGCGTGTGTCGACGGGGATGACTTTCGGACTGCCAAGCCGCTCGAACTGCCGCTCCTCGAGCACCCGCAGCAGCTTGACCTGGACCTCGGGCGGCAGGTCTCCGATCTCATCGAGAAAGATCGTCGAACGGTCGGCGACTTCGAATCGCCCGATCTGGCGCGCCAGCGCCCCGGTGAATGCCCCCTTCTCGCGACCGAACAGCTCGCTCTCAATCAGCGTCGAGGGAATCGCGGCGCAGTTCACCCGCACCATCGCGCGCCCGTGCCGGAGGCTTCGCTCGTGAATCTGCGTCGCGCACAGCTCTTTGCCTGTGCCGGTCTCACCGAGCAGCAGCACGGTCGAGTCCGTGGCGGCGACCTGTTCGATCTGCTCCATCGCCAGGCGCGCGGCTGCGCTCTGACCGACAACGATGTTGTTGTCGGGACGATCGATCGTATCGTGCCGTCCAGGCCCGGTCTCGCTGCGCAGTTGTTCGCGCAAACGTCGCACTTCAAGCCGTGCTTTGTCGATCCCGAGCTGCGCGTCCTTTTGCTCAGTGATGTCCAGGCAGGAGCCGACGTAACCGGTGAACGCACCATCGCCCGAGAAGGTCGGTGATGCCGTGCCGGTCATCCACCGCCACTCGCCGTCTTTGCGGCGAAGGCGCCACTCCAGGTTGAACGACCGTCGTGCGTCGAATGCGGCGGAGAAGACGTCTTGACAGGACTCCACGTCCTCGGGATGAACCCCGTCGAGCCAGCCGTGGCGAAGCGCATCGTCCAGACTGCGCCCGACGACCTGGAGCCAACGACGATTGAGCCACGTGCAGCGCTTGTTCGCGTCGCACATCCAGATCATCACGGAGGCGCCGTCAGCGATCGCCGCGAACCGTTCCTGATTGGCCCGCAGCATCGCGTGGGACTGCTTACGCGCGATCGCCGTGCTGAGAACTTCTGCGATCAGTTGGAACCGGTTGAGCGTGTCGGCCGGCCAACGTCGCGGATAACGTGCGGATGTGAAGCAGACGGCACCCGCGGCCTGTCCGTCGATGGAGAACGGCACGACGACCCCGGAGCGCATGCGGTAGTGTTCGCGGGTCTCCCGCTCCACACCGTCGCCGATCTCGTCGAGCGACGCAAAGCATGCGAGGGCGCTCGCGCTGGCGTGTGCATGGGACCAGGGAAACCGTTGCCGCGCCGAACGGACGAGTGCGGGCG
This sequence comes from Vicinamibacterales bacterium, assembly GCA_036565925.1. Lineage (GTDB taxonomy): Bacteria > Acidobacteriota > Vicinamibacteria > Vicinamibacterales > UBA2999 > Gp6-AA40. Next base: position 1,478 of record DATCXH010000245.1, on the reverse strand, counting down.
GGTCATCCACGCCTTTCGTCCACGAGTGCGTGAGCGCGAAATCGTTCCCACCCTCCGTGAACTCGAACACGGTCATGCCGTCCACATCCGCCGCGTCAACGATGCGCCGCTGCGCGCGACTGATGGCGCGGTCCACATCCTCAGCGTGCAGGTTGGTGAACTCGACCAGCAGGTCGCAGACCATCCGTTCGAACGCCAGCGTATCGTCGAGATTGTGGTGCTCGCCGTTATGACGCCGATGCTCGCCGATGGGCAGGACCGACTGGGCGTCAGGTGAATCCAGACTGTTCTCTTGGACGAGTGACATGGCTATGACCTATGGTTACTTTTTACGGACGTCAGGCAGCGTGACGAGCTCTGCGCTGTAATCCTCGACGACGATGGCATCCGAGTCGGACATCTTCACAGACGCCGCTGGCGTCAACGTGCCTTTCCCGCTGCCTGCGTCGTTGACCTCGATAGTCACGACACCAAATCGGTGTCCCGTCGTGGGTTTGGCAGAAGGCGCGCCGGCTCCCACGAAGAAGATGGGGCTCGTCGTGACAATGGTGATGATGCGGCCCTCGGAACTGGTCATGGCGTAGGCGTACTTCGCGTCGAACTTGGTCTTGCCCACGGTCACGGTTCCGAGCGTTTTCATCTCGGCAAGCTGTTTCTGCAGAGCCGCATCGCCACCCGACTTCAGCACGCCAGCGAGCCGCTTCCGATCGGCGTCGCTGGTCCACGCGACGACATCGATTGCAACAGGCGCGGTCATTGACGCACCACCTGCGGTCTTCATGGAGGCGGTTGCCGTGTACGCCTCCGCACGAGACTGAGCCGATATCTGCGCAACCGGCACCAGCGCTGAGGCGAGAGCCAATGCACCCATCGCGAGCGTCGTCCGAATGGCCATGACGTTCCTCCTCAGATCCGAGCTCGACTGCCAGAGCTCCAATGCGCCGGTGAATGCGGCACGATGCGACGCAGGTGACGCACATGCCGTGCCCGCGGCTGAAGTCGATACCGGGTGCGGCCCTTTTCCTTGAAAACGCGCGCGAAGAATCACCTGTCACGTCGTTCCGGAGTCATGGAAAACCCGCGAGATGCCGGAGGGTTGCCCACGACATTTCGGCGCGATGACCCACTGCATCACGGTCAGGTGTGATTCGGATCAGCCCGGCGCGGATCGAATCATGTCGAAGCCGCTGGCAGGCCGTATGCAGCCTGATCGATTCGTTCGCGACACTTGACCTCGCGCGTCGCGTGTCCAGCAACGAGATCGAACGACGCCACCGAGTGAGCATGGACGAGACGGTCGCGGCAATGGCGCAGACGCGAAGGACATGAACAGCAAGTAAAGGAGACCAGCGAAGCGGGCCTCGCGGATGTCGGTCACGCTCTGCTGATCACCTCGATGAACACCAGCACGAGAACGTCGATGGAACACAAGCATGAGAAGTATGAGCGGCTGATCGCGCGCTGCAAGACGCTCGAGC
>DATCXH010000106.1:0-3897 GCA_036565925.1 Vicinamibacterales bacterium | reverse complement strand
CCTGCCCGCCGTAGCAGCGGCTTCATCTTGCGCCGCGATGAGTGTGACGGTCAATCCGCCTTCGCTAAAGCTACGGCGGACAAGTCCCCGTCGCTCAAGCTACGGCGGACAAGTCCCCGTCGCTAGAGCTACGGCAGGTCAGGTGTGAGTTGTGAGGACGTGCCCCGCGCGCGTGGTGAGCGCCCCTTACTGGGTAATGTCGCACCTCATATTGATCATCCGCACCGATTGCACTTGCAGGGTCTGGGCGTTCGGCTGGTTGGGATCAACACTGGAGGAGCGATTCTCGTCGGGCCTGCCCGTCACCTCGACCTGCTGGCCGACATGCGTGCGGAGCTCGTTTGCCCTGCCCTCGAGGATGTACAGCGGACCAGTTGATGCCGGAGCTGATGTTGAGGGCTGCGAGGCATCGCGTGATGGTGACGACGCGCTTGACGTGGCGTTCGCCAGCACGAATCGAGTGACGCCTTCCGCCGAGCGAGAAGCTGCATTCGGCTCTCGCGATCCGAGGCCCTGCTCGCCTGCCTGCAGACACCCGCTTACGGTGACGCTCGCTTGCTGACCATTGTTCCGGTCGAGCACGGAGCCACTGCCCGTCCTATCGTTCCGGTTGCAACCGGCCGCGAGTACCAGCGCCGCGGCTCCAATGCAGAGGGTTCCTGTCTTCATGAGCTTTGCACTCCCTTCCGTTCGAGTCTTCGTTCGCTCGAAAGGGAGTGCAAGCTCCGGTGCCTCAAGCGATCACTTTTACCCAGCCGAACATGCCATCGTTGAAATGGACGTTCACCGCGCAGATGACGAGATAGGTTCCGCGCGTGCTGAAGCCGACCACCTCAACCCGATCCTGGGGGGTGGTGGCCAGGCGCGGGTCGAGACCGCGGTAGATGCGCTGTGCTGGGTCGTCGATGAGTCCGACCGTCGGCGGCGCGTTGGGGATTGGCAGCAGTACCGACTGATTGACCTCATCCGGATCCTTGCCCGGTGCATAGACAACGATGTGGTGAAAACCGGCGACGATGAAGCTCACCGAGCCGCCTTCTTTGATGGTTACGTCATTCGGCAGCAACGCGTGAACGTTCGGCCCCTGCGGCGCATTCGGCAACGCGAATCGATCGCGAGGTACCTCGGGCGTTCCGACCGGCCACGCACCGAAACCGACTGTGGCGTTCGCCAGCGGTCCTGTCAGCGCTTTGTGCTCGTGCTCGCCTTGCGCGGCCGCATTTGCCACACTCGCGGCTGCCAGCACAGCGGATCCAATTCCCAACTGTTCAACGAACTGTCTTCGCTTCATGGTGTCCCTCCGATTGGGGCTCCCCGCCCGCCCGGATGGTCATGAAGGGTGAGTGCGCATGACCCCGAACCTCAGCCCGTAAGGAGGCGCATCGTATCAGGGTCGATGAGCTTTTGTGATTGAAAACTGTAAAGGCGACGGGAGTGGCACGTATGTGCCACCCCCAGACGGGTAGAGACTAATTCTCTTCCGCAGGCGCAGCGGGACGGTTCGGAACAGGAACCTGGATCGCACGCCGAGCCCTGACGATTCCGTTCTTGCGGTCTTCTTCGATCGCTTTGTCTTCCGCGCGTTCAGCGCTGAGCGCATTCGGCAAGCCGCGGTTGCCCTCGTGGCACTCGTACGGGAGCAGCACGCCGCCGTCCAGCGGCGTCAGCGGCATCGACATCGTGAACGGTCGCACGTAGGTGACCGGATCATCGACCGTGAACTGATACTGCAGCACGTCGGCCGCGACACGCTTGAAGCGTTCGGTGATCGTCATCTTATCGCTGTGACGCAGCCCGTTCCCGTTGCCACCGATGCTGGTCTTGTCAGTCAGGTTCGTCGTCACGACCACGAGCTCGTCGCCTTCCCATCGCGCGCGTGAATCACCGAGATACTGACGGATCCCATCGCCGACGTGCGGCCGGCCGTCGGTGTAGATGACACGCGTGTCGTGAATCATCTCGTAGCTGAACGCCACGACACCCGGCGCCTGCACGATGCGATTGCCGTTTCCATAGACGACGCGCAGTACGGAACCGACGATGCCGCGGGTGATGCAGCGGTCGTAGAGCGTGAAGTCCTCGAACGTGTTGAACGGACCGTCACCGAATGTACCGCGGTCGCGCGGCGCACGACGCTTCTGTGCCTCTGCGGTGAATGCTGGCATGCTGCCGTCAGGCGGATCGATGATCAACGACGTCTGCCGAAACGCACGGCGCGCAAAGTCGTTGCGGAATGAGCCGATGTCGGTCTCGCCTCGCTTGACGCCCTGCTCCACCGTCTTGATTCGAGCGGCGAAGGCCTCGTCGCTCAACCAGAGGTTGTTGCCGAGCTCCTTGGGACGTTCGCGCGGAATGCCGCTGGTATCGTCACTGCTCCACACACCCTGCAGATCCGGATCGCCCCACGGCGTACGTGGCACGGTGTAGGGCGTGGGCGTCGCATTGTTGTATGCAGTGATCAGGAGCGGCGGTGCCGCCGCCCGCTGCCCCGTGACAATCGACGTCGCCGCCATGATCGCAATGCCGGCTCCGAACAAGGATAGAAATAAGCGCTGAGACATAATGTCGCTCCCGCGCGCGTCGCGGCGCGCTGCCGCATGATACGCGCAGAACCCGGAACCTGGAACCTGGAACCCGGAACCCCGAACCCCGAACCCCGAACCCGGAACCCGGAACCCCGAACCCCGAACCCGGAACCCCGAACCTGGAACCTGGAACCTGGAACCTGGAACCTGAAATCAATTTCGAATCCGCTTCGTCCGTGAGGTCCTGTCCGTCCACTCGCGGAATTTGACGGTCACCGAGCCGACCTTGATGAGGTCGCCGTCGGCGAGCGGCGTGGGTTTGTCCACGCGTTCACCGTGAACGAACGTGCCGTTCGTGCTCCCGAGGTCGGTCAGCACGGGGCGCTCTGCCCCGGCGATCCGAATGTGTGCGTGGCGGCGCGACACACCGGAATGATCAAGCCAGACCTGCGACCGCGGATCCCGGCCGATGATGGTGTCGCCGTCGGCCAGTGCAAATGTCTGGGTCTTCCACGTGAGCCAGTATCGGGCCGGTGGGTTCTCAGTGGTCGCGCCGCGATCGACGTTCGCGGCTTTTGCGCAGAAGGCGTAGCCGACGCCATGCACGGTTCGAATGAAGCGCTGCTCGTGCGGGTCGTCGCCGAGTGCCCGCCGGATCTCGCCGACCAGCACGTTGAGATTTCCTTCGACGACGAAGACGTCCGGCCAGATCTGACCGAAGAGGTCGGCCTTCGGCACGACGTTCGGGCGCTTTTCGACCAGCGCACACAACACCGCAAACGCCTTGGGGGACAGGTGGACCGCCTCGTCGCCACGAGTCAGCTGGCGCGTCTGTGAATCGATTTCGAACTCGTCGAACCGCGCCTTCACCGGCCGCTCCAAGACCTGGAAGATCCTTGGCTAATCCTTAGGACTTGCATCACTGCGCTGTGTCATCGTCCACGGGCGGGTCTAACCAGCCTCCGCTCTTCGAGCTACGGCGGTCCGCCGGAGCCTTGGCGAAGGCGGAAGGACGGCCTACTTCGAATCCGGCGTTCCGAGCCGGGCGGGCCGCTCGGTCAGCACGCGGCCATCGGCGAGCGTCAACGAACGGAAGATGCCTGCCGGCTCTCCGCTGCGCACCGGGTTTACGACAACGGTGACCTTGTCACCTGGCTTGATCGTGTTCGACTTCCAGCCGGCGCGAACGAGATAGGTCGGGCTGGTGAGCTCGACACCCCACAGCACTTCCTTGCCTTTCTCGTCGGGGACGAGCACCTCAATCCACGTGTGCGGGTTCTGCCAGCGGAACTCCTTCACCGTGCCGACCAGTTTCACTTCCTTGGTGCGATCGAACGCCGCTGGAGAGTGATGCGCCAGCGCCGGAATGGCG
>DATCXH010000182.1:0-4054 GCA_036565925.1 Vicinamibacterales bacterium | reverse complement strand
ATCGACATGCTTGGGTGACCAATCGCATGTCGCGACATGCTCGAGTGATCGGCCGGGCATGTCGCGATATGCGGGATGACCTGGTAATCGAGGGAACGAGGCGAAGGCGTTCCAGAAGACAGCGCGCCGGGGCCGTTTGTGCCGGCCACGGCGTCTCAACACTCTGCACACGCGAGTCATAGAGGACAGAACCAGCAATGCCCAATAGACGAGGGATGTTTGTGCGCGCAGGGGGGATCGCGTGTCTGCTTGCCATCACGGGCGCAGCCGCGTACGCGCAGACGCCGGCGGCTGTGCCGCCCGGACCATTGACGCTCGAACAGGTGCTGGCCCTTGCTGAGCCGAAGAGCGAAACGGTCGCAATTGCGCAGGCGGGGATACGCCGAGCTGAAGGTGAGCAGATTCGGGCGCGCAGCGGTGAATTGCCGCAGCTCTCGGTGACCGCCAGCTACGACCGTGCGCTCGCGTCTGAGTTCGAGGGTGTGTTTGATTTCAACCAGGGACCGTCTTGTTCCCCGTTTGCGCTGAACCCGACGGCGCCGATCGAAGCGCGCGTCGGCGAGATTGAGCGGGCGATCGACTGCGGAGCGGTCGGCGGCGGTGGGTTCTTCGGCGGTTCGAACGACGGCGACCTCAACAATCTGCCGTTCGGGCGCAAGAACACGTATCGCGTGCTCCTGAACTTCTCGCAGAACCTGTATTCAGGCGGGCGTAATGGCGCGCAGAAGCAGGTGGCTGCGCTCAGCCACGAGTCGGCGGGTCACACGCTGACGACCGCCCGTGGACAGCTGTTGTACGAAGTCGCACAGGCGTACTACGACGCTGTGCTCAGCGATCGATTGGTCGCCATTGCCGCCGCGACGCTCGAACAAGCAGGCGCGACGCTCAAGCAGACTCAGGCGGGATTCGATGCGGGCACACAGCCGGAGTTCGAGGTGCTTCGCGCGCGAGTCTCGCGTGACAACCAATCGCCAGTGCTCATCCGTCAACGCGCCAATCGTGCTATCGCGTTCCTGCACCTGAAGCAGCTGCTCGAACTGCCAGCCGATTATCCACTGGAGTTGGCGGATGGTCTTGCCGATGAGGCGTTGCCGCCACCGCCGGCATTCGCCGAACGCGTCGTGACCGTCGAGAAGACGCTTCGCGATGCGGAAGCGGCGAACGCGGTCCTTGAAGCCAACGTGGCGTTACCTGAACGAACGGCCGTCGATGAAGCGGCGACGACGGTCCGTCTGCGCGAGGCGTCATTGAAGCTCGTTGAGGCGCAGAAGAAGCCGAGCGTCTCGTTGAATTCGAGCTATGGCCGCATTGCGTATCCCGACAATCTGCTGCCGACGTTCAACCGGGCGAATTGGACCATCGGCGCGAGCATGACCCTCCCGATTCTGACCGGCGGCCGCCAGCGCGGCGACGAAGCGGTGGCGCTCGCGGAATTGGAGCAGGCCAAATCGCAGCAAAAGCAAGTCGAGGAACTCGCGGCGCTCGACACACGGTCGGCGTGGGCTGAATTGATCGCTTCGCGCGTTGCGTGGGAAGCCACGGCCGGCACAGTGCAACAGGCGCAGCGTGCCTACCAGATCGCCAACGTGCGCTTCACCAACGGTGTGTCCACACAGCTTGAACTCTCGGATGCGCGGTTGTCGCTGCAACAAGCCGAAGCGAATCGGACTGTTGCCGCGCGCGATCTGCAAGTCGCGCGCGCGCGCGTCGCGCTGTTGCCGAACCTTCCAGTCTCGGCGCCGTCTGGATCCGGTTCGGTGCCGCCGCGCGTGCCGCAGCCACAGTCTCCATCAGTGCCGGCATCACCACAACCGCAGAACGGCGGTCAGATTCGAAACGCGTCCGCGCAGGGAGCGCAGCCACAGGCAGGGTTGCAATGACGATCACGGTACGTAGGTTTGCAGTGTGTGTTTTGCCTTTGGCATTACTCGTGACAGGTTGTAGGGCGGAAGCCGAGAAGAGTGCGACGGCAGCTCCGGAAGTCGTGCAGGTTGGATCCGAGAACGTTGTCCTCGCTACGAAAGGCACGGTTGTCGTCGGCCCGATCATTTCCGGTGAGCTGAAAGCGGAAAAGGAAGCGACTATTCGTGCTGAAGTCGGCGGCTCGATGGTGGAAGTCGCCGTGCTCGTCGCGCAGCCGGTTCAGAAAGGCGCGGTGCTCGGACGTATCGAGACCCGAACGCTCGAAGACGCCAAGCAGTCGGCGAGTTCGGCCGTGCGCTCGGCGGAGAACCAACTTGATGTGGCGCGCCGTGAAGCCGAGCGAACCGAAAAGCTGGTGAGCGCCGGCGCACTCGCCGCCCGCGACCTCGACGTCGTCCACAATACGGTGACCAGCGCCGAAGCGCAGGTCGCGGATGCGAAGGCCAAGCTGGCCAGCGCGGACCGTGCACTCGGCGACACCGTGATCCGCGCGCCCTTCCGGGGCATTGTGTCGAAGCGCAGCGTCAATGTCGGCGACGTGGTGAGCAACGGCACCGAGCTCTTCACGATCATCGATCCCTCGTCCATGAAGCTCGAGGCATCGGTCCCGTCTGATGATTTGAGCGCGCTGCGTCCTGGCGCGACCGTCGAATTCACCGTGCGCGGATATGGCACGCCCTTTCAGGGGCGCATTGAGCGCATCGCACCGCAGGCCGATGCAGCGACACGGCAGGTCCCGATTTATGTGGCGATCCCCAACGACGGTGGCCGTCTCGTGGCAGGGCTCTTCGCGGAAGGGCGCGTTGTGAGTCAGTCGGCCAACGGCATTGTGGTGCCGACCAATGCGGTCAACACCACTGACCCAGCGAAGCCGTGGGTGCTTCGTGTCACCGACGGTAAGACTGAGCGCGTCGACGTGACGCTCGGGTTGCGCGATCCGCGTTCCGAGGTTGTGAACATTGCGTCTGGGTTGAATGAAGGTGATGTGCTGCTGCGCGGCGCGTCACAGGGAATTACGCCGGGTACACCCGTGAAGGTGAGTACGACGAAGTAGGGGACCCATGTTTATTTCCGATACTGCCATCAAACGTCCTGTCCTGACGATCGTCGCCATGATGATGCTCGTGGTGTTCGGCATCGTCGCGCTGTTTCAGCTCGACACCGACGAATATCCCGAAATCGACGCGCCGGTCGTCGTCGTCGCGATCCCGTATCCGGGCGCATCGCCTGACGTCGTCGAACGAGAAGTGATCGATCCGGTCGAGGAGGCCATTTCCGGGATCAGCGGGATCGATCGCATGCGCTCGAACTCGCTCGACAGCTTCGCCAACATCATCGTGGAGTTCGATTTCTCCAAAGACCCGCGGCTGGCCACGCAGGAGATTCGCGACAAGATCTCCGAGATCCGCAACGACCTGCCGACTGAAATGGAGGAACCGATTCTCACGCAGTTCGATCCCGCGGATCGGCCGATCCTTTCGCTCGCGCTGACGTCGCCGGGGTTGTCCGGTGCCGAATTGACGCGCATCGTGGACCCGGGAATCACACGAAAGCTTCGCGGTATCACCGGAGTGGCATCGGTGAATCTCTCCGGTGCTATCGAGCGTGAGCTGGTCGTGGAGATTCGTCCGCGCGATCTGCAGGCGGCGGGCGTCAGCGTCGGCCAGCTCGTGGTGGCACTTCAGTCGCAGAACCTGGCCTCGCCGGTCGGGCGGCTCGAAGGGCAGGTGGACGAGCGGACCATCCGGCTGAAGGGAAGGCTCGATTCGCCCGCTGACTTCAAGCAGCTCGTCGTCTCACAGTCTCAAGGTCGCGTGGTAAGACTCGGCGATCTCGCTGACGTGCGCGATGCCACCGAGGAGCCGCGATCGTCCGCGAGCTTCAACGACGCGGAAGCGGTTGGTATCAACATCCTGAAATCCACTGGCTTTAGTACGACGGCCGTGGCTGACGAGGTCCGTCGTCAGGTTGCCGAGATCCAGCGCACGCTGCCGGCCGGCGTCACGCTGCGCATCGTGCAGGACTCCGGTGTGCGGGTCGAGCACTCCGTGCTGGGTGTTGAGGAAGCGCTGATCGAAGGGGCGGCGTTGACCGTCGCCGTCGTGTTCCTGTTCCTCAACTCGTGGCGCTC
>DATCXH010000091.1:0-8563 GCA_036565925.1 Vicinamibacterales bacterium | reverse complement strand
GTCTCGGCGCCCTTCGCGCGTTCGGGCACAGCCGGTGTCGTGTCAGTACGCTCCGCGGAATTTCCCTGCGAGAAAGGCACAGGATTATCAGGCTTGGCCGCTCGCTTCGGCGCCTGCGCGCGCCGATCCTGATCGGAGAGATCGACGTTCGGCTTGGGCTCTGGCGCCTTCATGTCGATCTTCGGCTGCACGAACACAAAGCGCTGATTCTGACGCTCCAGTTCTTGCCGACGCAGCAATTCCTGTTTTCGGGCTTCGACTTCCTCCGCATCGGGCTTGAGGAAGTTCAGGTCGGGGCCGTATTGGAAAAACGCGACCAACAGCGCGTGAACGATGATCGAGATCACGACGGCTTCGCGCGCGGAGATGGCGCGTCCGACGATCTGCTCGTCCTCGTAACGATTCTCGAAGTCGAAGTGAATCAAGCGCTGAGGGCTCAGATTATAACATGTGCTCTTGCAACCACTTACAGTCACGATCGAGCGTGGAATCTCTCGGCTATTTCGCCTTCACGCCCGTGTAGAGGTAGACGATGCCGAAGGTCAGAGGGACTGCCCGCACATCGGCAAAGCCGGCTTGTCTCAGGATTGTCACGAACTCAGCCGGGGGTGGAAACGTGCCGACGGACGCAGGCAGATACGAATACGCACCAGTGTGACCCGAAATCATCCGGCCGATGAGTGGCAAGACCCGACGGAAGTACCAAAGATAGAGCGAACTCACGCCCGGGATTCTCGGAACGCCAAACTCGAGAATCGCCAATCGGGCACCTGGACGTAGCACGCGCGCCATCTCTGCGCACGCTACCTCTGGCCGTTGCACATTGCGAATTCCGAACGCGACGGTCGCCGCATCAGCACTGCGGTCGCGGGCCGGAAGCCGCATCGCGTCCCCACGAATCAACGCGATACGCCTTCCTTGATTCGCGGCATGCACCTTCCGCAGTCCCAGCGTCAACATCGCGCCGGCGAAATCAACGCCGACCACATGCGCGGCGCCAGTGGCTTCGAGCGCCACATCCGCGGTGCCGGTGCACACGTCGATCAACGTCTCGCGCCCCGAGAGGTCGAGCGAAGCGATCGCACGTTTGCGCCAGCGCTTATCGATCCCGGCGCTGAGCAGACGATTCAGCAGGTCATAGCGCGGCGCGATCGCATCGAACATTCCGGCGATGCGGTCGGGGGCCTTGTCCGGCGGGTTGCCAGCCACGGAAGACATGGGCAGGTCAGCCACGACAGAAATCAATCGCAGAGTTCGGAGAGAAGCAGAGCAACGCAGACGCGTCGAGTGGACCGAAGCGCCGGTCCACCAGACGCGCTACTCCGCGAGCCGCCGCTTTTGGGCGGTCCCTGCGTTTGATTTTCCCGGCGCTCACCGCTTCCCCTGCGTCCATATCAGCCGACGTAGACAGCGAGTGCGGTCGTCGCGAAATAGACGATGCCGACCCACCCGTTCAGATCGAACGCTTTCTTCACCTGCGACAGATCGGTGTCGCTGACGAGCGACTGCTCGTAGAACAGCAACACCGCGACGATCGCGACGCCGATCAAATACAGCGACGGCAGTTGTGCGCCCTTCCACAGCGCCGCCATCGCCACGATCGCGCCAACGTGCATCACTCGGGACAGACGTATCGCAGTCGCCACGCCGAACCGAGCGGGAATCGATCGCAGCCCATGGCCGCGATCGAACTCGACGTCCTGACACGCATACAGGATGTCGAAGCCGCCCACCCACAGGCCGATCGCAAGACCAAGCAGCCATGGCTCGATGCCACCGCGCCCGCCGGCCGCAATCCAGCCGCCAACCGGTGCGACAGCCAATGCAAGACCGAGAAACAACTGCGTGTAGGTCGTCACGCGTTTCGCGATCGAGTACCAGAAGACGATGACCAGCGCGACCGGCGAGAGCGCCAGACACAGCGGGCTCAATCGTGATGAGGCGAACACGAACACGATCGATGAGACGATGACGAAGATGGTGGCTTCGATCTGGCTCATCGCACCGCGCGGAAGCTCGCGCATCGCGGTGCGCGGATTGAGCGCGTCGAACCGGGCGTCCACGAGACGATTGAAGCCCATCGCCGCGCTGCGCGCGCTGACCATGCACAGGACAATCCATCCCACCTGCGCCCACGAGAAAGGCTGCGTTCGCCACGCGAGCAGCGCGCCAGTCAGCGCAAACGGCAGCGCGAACACCGAGTGACTGAAGCGGACGAACGAGAGATACGTGGCGATTCTACTCATCGCGAGTTGAGCCGTTGGTCGTTTGGCGCTGACGCTGAGTCAAGCCACATGATTTCGCCTGGCTTGACTCCGCCAACCAGATATTCTTCCACATCGTCCACGTGCGGCGGCACGCGCACCGCGATCAACGCGACCCGCTTCCCAGCCTCTATGCTCCCGTAGTCCTCGTCGTACCGCAGCGCCTGTGCGCCGGTCAGCGTCGCACTGCGCAGGAGATCGCGCGCGGGCACCGTTGGTGCAATCCGCCGCGCTTCGGCGAGCTCGGCGAACATATTCAAGTCGGCGACGCTGGCCAGACTGTCGGTACCAAAAGCCACAGGAACACCTGCGGCATAGAAAGAATCCAGCGGAGGTGGCCCGACGCCGACGTAGGTATTACTGCGCGGACACGAGACCAGCGGAGAACCCGCCGTCTTCACACGTGCGAGATCCTCGCGGGTGAACTGCACGCCGTGCACGACCAGCGAGTCCGCCCCGAGGAAACCGAGCGCGGCGACATACTCAGTAGGCGAGACGCCGGGAATCTGCCACTCGTTCGACCACACGCCGAGCCGCTCGAGCATCACGCGCGCCGGACCGCTACCCTGCCGCAGCAGTTCCACTTCCGCCGCCGACTCACCGAGGTGCACCGTGGTAACGGAATCGGGATGCGCATCGACGTCCGCACGGATCGCCATGAACAGTGCCGGCGACACCGAGTAGGGTGCGTGCGGAGCGAGACTGATGCGCACTCGTCGATCGATGTTGATCGCATCTGCCGCCGCACGGGCTTCGCCAACCCTCGCCGCTGGATCAGGGTGACTGAAACCAATCAGTTCGTAAAAGACCTGCGCTGACATTCCCGCTTCACGCAGCAGCGGAACCGTCACCAGCGTGTTGCTGACGTCGCCAAAGAGGCCCGTGCCGGTTGCTCGCGCATCGGCAATCGCGCGGCGAGCCGCCTCGATGATGGGCGGCGCGCTCGGGTCCGGATAGTTCCGGCGCAGCGCCATCAGCGTCATCACCCACTCGTTGAAGCTCGTACTCGGAGGCACGAGCCCATGCAGATACGACAGCTCGAGGTGCGTGTGCGCGTTCACCAGCGCGGGAAGGATAGCGACGTTGCCGAGCGAGGAGGCATCGCCCGGTGCACGCTCCCCGACGGCGGTAATGCGGTCAGCGTCGATCGTCACAAAGCCATTGCGTATCGGCGCCCCCGCAATGGGCAGAATCCAGGCACCAGAGAATGTGGGCACAGAGAAGCTTGTGCCCTACTGGGTCAAACGCAGCGTCTTTGCGGCTCGACTTCGTGCGGGATAGTTCTTCAGTTCTTCCGGCACTGAGGTATCACCGTCGGCCCTGGCTGTCGCCAGGGCCAGCATGCGGGGGACATCGCGTTCCCGGTAGATCGGGTCGCCAAGGATTTCATAGTGCATGTTCCGGCGCTTCGCCGTGAACCCGGCATCCTCGACGTTTTCGACGATCTCAACTTCGTCCATGCAATACGCCGCCCCCGCGGCACGGACCACGTTCTCTTCGATCATGACACTGCCCATGTCGTTGGCGCCGAAGGCGAGACTGAGCTGCCCCACTTTCCCGCCCTGCGTGACCCACGATGCCTGCAGGTTGTCGAAGTTGTCGAGCACGATCCTCGAGAGCGCGAGCGTGCGGAGATAGTCCACGCCGGTCGCTTCGTAGCCGCCGTGCTCGGTGTGTTCAGGCTGATAGCTCCAGGTGATGAACGCCGTGAAGCCGCCCGTTCGATCCTGCACGTCGCGGAGCCGCATCATGTGCTCGATACGCTCCTGGTCTGTCTCCACCGTCCCGTACATCATCGTCGCCGTGGTACGGAGGCCGGCGTCATGCGCCTGCGCCATGATGTCGAGCCATTCGTCAGACGAGGCCTTGGTGTAGCAGTTGAGCAGCTTGCGGACACGATCGACCAGGATCTCCGCGCCACCACCGGGAATGCTGTCGAGACCAGAGGCAACCAGCCGCTCGATCACCGTCCGCGTCGGGATCTGATTGAGCCGCGAGATGTGCAACACCTCCGGCGGCGAGAGCGCGTGCAGCTTGAACTCCGGATAACGCGACTTCACCGCACGAAAGAGATCCTCGTACCACTGAATCGGCAGATCGGGATTGTGGCCGCCCTGCAGCAGCAACTGATTGCCACCGACGGCGATCGTCTCGTCGATCTTGCGGAAGATTTCTTCGAAGCCGAGCACGTAGCCGTCGCTCGATCCAACCGTGCGATAGAACGCGCAGAAGTTGCAGCGCGCCACGCAGATGTTCGTGTAGTTGACGTTGCGGTCGATGATGTAGGTCACGATCCGCTCCGGATGCTTGCGCGCGCGAATCGTATCCGCGAGATGGCCGAGGAGCTGCGTCGGCGCATGGCGGTACAGCTCGAGCGCCTCGGCCGTGTTCACGCGGCCGCCATCAAAGACCTTCTTCGCGATCTGCTCAACCATCAGAAGAATTCCACCGGCCGCCGCTGCGGGGCCAGCCCCAGGTCTGCGGCGTAATCCAGGAAGATCTGCAGCCCCGCCGCCTCCTCGGCGCCGAGACCGTATTTCACATTATCCCTTAGGTAGTTCGCGGCTTTCGCGGTCCTCGCCGAATCGCCGTTCGCGTATTCCGCAGCGATGAGATCGACCGCGGCAAGACCCTCACGCTGTGCGTCCTGCAAGGCGCGGACGTCTTCTCCCGTCACTCGGCCAGGGCGACCGGTCCACGCGGCGTACACGAACGGCAGTCCCGTCATGCGGCTCCACTCGAGTCCCAGGTCGATCTTCTCGAGCCCGAGCGCGACATGATCCGCTTCAAACGCCGGGTCGCCGATCAGCAGACCGGCATCGAAGTCACGAGTCATCACCGCCAGATCGGGACCGTGCGGCACGAACCGCGGAGCGATACGGAAGTGGTGCCGGCACAACACCTGAATGAGCGCCACTGAGGTGCGCGAGCTCGTGTCGAGCGCAATATGGCGAATCTGGCCGATAGGGCGTGTGGTGTACAACGCCACCGACGCAATCGCACCGCGCGAGGTGACACCCACGCCAGCCACGAAACGATAGTCGGGCGACTGGAGATACTCGATCGACGGCACCAGCCCGAGATCGACCTCACCGTCCTGCAGCAGGCGCGCGCAGACGGACGGCAAGTCGTAACGGACCTGCCATCGTGACGGCTCGCGATCGAGTGCCCAAGTCAACGGCCGGGCATTGAGATAGCCGACCGCGCCGATACGCAGAGACATCAGACGATCGCCGTGAAACGTCCAGTGCGCTCGACCGGCTCGAAGCCTGCCGCCTCGATGTTGCGCGTGATCTCTTCGAGCGGCGCCCGGCGTCGTCCTTCGGGTGCCTCGTCGGAGGCGGACACGCCGTCGACGTCGTCGGCGCCGAAAGTCAGTGCAACCTGCGCGAGCTTCGGACCATAACGCCGCCAATCGACCTGCACCGTCGGAATGTTCGGGGCCGCCAATCGCGCTATCGCCACCATCTTCACATCGTCGTAGCCGGTCGTCGGCCGGAACGCTGACAACGTCATCGGCAGCGGGCTGATCGCCTGGATGCACCCAACGCGGTCCTGCAGTTCTGCGGCACGAAGCAGGAGGTCGGCGCGCATGTCGGCCGGGGCCTTGTCCACGGTAAGTCGCAGTTGCGTGAATCCAGCGGAGGCCAGTTCGCTCACCATCAACGTCGGGTCGGCCTGGCCGTCAAGCGGCAGGGCCAACAAGCTATCGAGGCCTGCGCCACGGAGCTGTTTCAACACGGCATCGACACTCGCACCGGAAGCGATGCGCTCGACGTCCGACCACGTGAACGCGCTCACAGTGCGGTCGCCCTTCGACTTGATCACCTCGACAGCGCGCACCGCATCAGCAAGTTGCGCTGGCGAACCGGTGATTCGGATTTCTTGCGCCTTGACGTGAGCCGGGTCCAACGCGGGAGCATCAAGCGCGCATTCCGCGACACGCAGGAACGTGGTCCGCGACTGGTGCATGCGCCGGCGCAGGACGTCTGCCAGCATGCCAATCGACAGGATGTCGGACGTTGTGGCCAGATGACGGATGTCGTCCGACGACAGCCGCTCGCCTGCGCCGACCCGTTCCAACAACGCGTCCCGTGAAATCGAGGTACTCATTGCACCATCTTCTCCGCGATCCTGGTCGCCAGCTCCAACGCGTCACGACCGGCCTGACCGGTTACGCCTGGCTCCCGCTTATGGCGTACCGCGTCCACAAAATCCACGAGCTCGCGTCGGAGCGGCTCGTCGTTCTCAACAGTGAGCTTGCCACCCTGAATTGGCGGTATCGTGCCACGCGGCGCGAGGCGATAGACCTCGACTTCCTGCGCCGCATAGTCAATCGACACGTACGAGTCGTGCTGAAAGAAGCGAACTTTGCGCACGCGCTCCCGGCTGATCCGACTGGCGGTGATGTTGGCAATGCAGCCGGATGCAAACCGCAGCCGTGCGTTGGCGATATCGGTTCGCGGGGTCAGCACGTTCACGCCTACCGCTTCGATCGACACAACCTCTGAATCCACCGCAGTCAGCAGCAGATCGAGATCGTGAATCATCAGATCGAAAATCACGTCGATGTCCAGACTGCGCTCGGGGAACGTGCCGAGGCGATGGACCTCGACGAAGCGTGGATCGGAGACGAGCGGCAGCGCAGCCACGACAGCCGGATTGAAACGTTCGGTGTGACCGGCCGCGAGTATCGCGCCGGCGCTCGCCGCGGTGCCGATCAAACGCTCGGCATCGGCGACGGTCGGTGCCACCGGCTTCTCCACCAGCGCCGAGACGCCGCGCTCGAGAAACGGCAACGCGACATCGAGATGCGACACGGTCGGGACCGCGATGGTCACAGCATCGACGCGTCCAAGCAAATCGCTTGTACCCGGCCACGCCTTCGTACCGTACTTCGCCGCCACGTCCTCAGCACGGCCAGGCTTGGTGTCGACGATTCCCACCAACTCGACACCGTCCATCGACGCGAGCAGTCTGGCATGGTGCTGGCCCAGATGGCCGACTCCGATTACGGCAACACGCAAACGATTCGTCATCGTCTCCTGGCCAGTCCGAAAGAACGCGGCCCTACGTTCGGTCCACCTGCACGGGCGCCGCATCTTCGCGAACGCGGCCAACGATCGTGATGCCCGCCTCCTCGGCCGATGCATACACCGCATCGCCGTCGAGCATCAGCGTCTTCCCCGCATCCACTGACAACGCCGCGGCACCGGCGACGCGCATCGCCTGGATCGTCGCGAATCCCACCACCGGCACATCGAACCGCATGTCCTGCGCAGGCTTGGCGACTTTGATAATGCGAACGCCTGGACCGGCGAGATGTCCGGCACGACCGATCACTTCATCGGTGCCTTCCATGGCCTCCACGGCAACGACGGCCTGATGCTTGACCGCGATGGTCTGACCGATGTCGAGTCCGGCGATGGCGTCGGCCATCTTGTAGCCGAACTCGAAATCACGCTGCTCGTCTTCAGTCGGCGCACGCTTGGTCAGCACGCCGGGCCTGGCCAATAACGGCGTGAGCAGCGAGGTCGAGTCGATCAGCTCGATACCGTGCTCGCGCAGGACGTTGGCGACGGCGCCGATCAGGCCATCTGTGTTTCGCGACGTGAGCTTGAGCAGCACGGCGAGGAAGGTCTTATCGGGCATCACGCCGCCGAAGATCTTCGTGTGTTTCACCTGTCCGGCCATCACCGCGGTGGTGACGCCGGCCTGTTTCAGCAGGCTGATGCACGTGCCGAGTTGCCCGAGCGAGATCCAATGAATCTGCGTCGCATGCCGTTGGGCCGCCGCATTCAACTCGGGAAATGTCTCTTCCTTGATCGCGACGATGGTGACCTCATGCCCCTGCGCGCGAGCGGCGTCGAGGACGAGGAACGGAAAGCGTCCGTTGCCAGCGAGCAGCCCAAGCTTCACAACGTTCCAGGTTCCACGGTCCAGGTTCCGAGTTCGCGTTCAGGGTTCCCGCAACATGGAACGCGGAACATGGAACATGGAACAGCGCTACTCATCGGCAACCAGCTCCTCTGCACGTCGACCTGCGCGTCGCAGAATGACCCCGCGCCGCGAGCTGCGGATGAACTCCACCATATAACGGACTTCCGGCGCACTCAGCGTCGAGTCCTGCTCGATCTGGGCTAGTGCGCGCGTTGTATTGAGCTTCGACTGCAGCAGATAGCGGTAGACGTGACGCAGCTGGGTGATCGTGTTCGGCGTGAAGCCACGTCGCTGCAGGCCAATCGTATTGACGCCAAAGATACGCGCCGGACGGCTGCCGATGGTTCGCGCGAATGGCA
>DATCXH010000124.1:0-2185 GCA_036565925.1 Vicinamibacterales bacterium | reverse complement strand
GAGCTGTCTATTCAGCGTCACGGGTACTACTGTGTCACTTAGCCGGCCCGATGGGATTAACGGACTGGGCGCACGTAGTGAGCTGCTCGTCGAAGCGCCTCACGATGCGGGTGTCGTGATCCACGGCTCGTACGCGGCGGTGGAAGTGCGCGATCTGCGAGGGCCTGTACGGGTAGCGGCGACGCACGCTCGCGCCACTATTCTGAACACCAGCGGGCAAGTCGACGCGATTGCCGGAGTCGTGGATTTCGCTGGTTCTCGTGGTCGCATCACGCTCAGCGCGGAGGCCGAGATCAATCTGAAGATCACCGCTCCCCAGTTCGACGGGGCCGTGATCGCGTGGGCTCAGCAGGCCGTTCGCATGCTGGTACCAGAGGGGTTCAGCACGCCCTTCAAGGCCATCGTTGGCAGTCGTGACGACTTTGTGTGCCGTGCCGATTTCCGATCCAGGGTGAAGCAAAACAGGCAAGGTGAGCTCTACGTGTACACGTATGACGTCAGTGCCGATCGGAGGCGCAATCACCTGCATCTGCGATCTGAGGCGTCGACAGTAGTCATCGATCAGATTCGCGAGACTCAATAGCAGGGAAACATTTCACATCAGAATGAAGAACATTCAGGTGACTGGAGATCGGACGTTGTGGACCGACTAACGCGGAAGACCAAGCCTGAAAACCACGAACATGCCAATTCGGCTGATCGCCGCTGGTCCAGGCATCCGCTGTACGGGAACATCCCGCTGAATAGACGTATGACAGTCGGCAGCGATGGTCGAACGTACGAATTGTGGGAGTATGACCCGACGTTCTCTCCGCGCGTCCCCAAGGGCGCTGTTCCAGGAGACGTGTCGAAGCAGGTGTTTTGCAGCGCCTGCCATGAGCCCAAGTACTTCTACGTCGACGAGAGTCGAACCTGCATGCAGTGCGGTTCGCGTTTCACGTTCAGCGGGGCGGAGCAGAAGTATTGGTATGAGACACGCAAGTTCAACTTCCACTCGGTCCCGGTCCACTGCAAGACCTGCCGCCGATTACGGCGTAGCGAGCATGCCATGCGCGAGCAGATCGCTCGTGCGAGGCAGGTAACGCGGGTTGCTCCGACCGATCCAAGCGCGCATCTGGCGCTTGCCCGAGCGATCGTCGAGTATCACGAACGAACAGGCGCCGCGCGCCTCGACGATGCGGTTGCCGCGGCGCGCAAGGCCGCTAAGCTGTGGCATAGCGCTCCGGATGCGAGCTTGTGGGAGGGTATCGCACACGCGCGTGCTGGCCGCGCAAAGCAAGCTCGGGAACGCCTCTCGGAGTTCTTGAACAGCGCTCAGAACGTACACGTCAGCCTGGTTGCGAAGGCGCGGGAGTATTTGGCGCAAGTAGAGAGACAAGCCCGCTGAGCTGTCGGCCACATATTTTCTTAACCGCAGCTCACCCATTGCGATGCGTCCACTCGTGATCCGCTCCACACGCGTCATTCTACCGACTGGCGTCTCGCCGGCCGCGCTGCATTGCCAAGACGAACGCATCGATCGCATCGCCGACTACGACGCTGCCGTGCCGTCCGATGCCGACCTGCACGACGTCGGCGCGCTGGTCGTCATGCCGGGCATTGTCGACTCGCACGTCCACCTCAACGATCCCGGCCGTGCGGACTGGGAAGGTTTCGAAACGGGCACGCGGGCGGCAGCGGCCGGAGGTGTGACGACGGTCGTCGACATGCCGCTCAACAGCATTCCGGCCACGACGACGGCTTCGGCGCTGGAGAGCAAACGTACGGCGGCGCGTGGACGTGCGTTCGTCGATGTGGCCTTCTGGGGCGGCGTGGTGCCCGGAAACGACGGCGACATCCCGGCGCTCTGGGATGAAGGCGTCTGTGGCTTCAAGTGCTTTCTCGTCCCGTCTGGCGTCGACGAGTTTCCCGAGGTCGACGCGGATGATCTTCGGAAGGTCCTGCCGACCCTGGCCGAATGCGGTCTCCCGCTCCTGGCGCACGCCGAATCGCCTTCCGGTCTGGTTCTCATTCCGGACGACGCGAATCCGGCTGACTATTCCACGTGGTTCCGATCGCGTCCTCCGGCAGCGGAAATCGAGGCCATCCGGCTCTTGATTCAGTTGTGCCGCGAGCATGCCGCGACGCTTCACATCGTCCATCTGTCCGCGGCGGAGGCACTGCCGCTGATTTGCGCCGCGAAGGA
>DATCXH010000171.1:0-3071 GCA_036565925.1 Vicinamibacterales bacterium | reverse complement strand
ACAGTGGGCGCGGCATCTGGTGGCGGGACAACTTCAGGCCCTCGCCGCGACCCGAACAAGTCGAAGTTCATCTTCACTCGATAACTACCCGGCAATCCGGTCTTGTCCACGACGGGTCGGCCGGCGGACATCCAGAAGAATTCCGCGAGCGCAGCCATCGTCGCCTCTCCTTCCAGCCGGTCACTCGGATCGTTACGGCCCCTGACGCTGCGTAACGTGCATGGCGGAGGCGGTGCGTTGAGGTCTGGCCTCTGAGGCGGCCCGGGAGGAGTGCTCCCCAATAGAAACGCCTCACGCTGCGCGGCGATCACGGGGGCACAATCCGTATCGATCGGCGTCAGGCCCGCTCCGAGCTTGCCATCGCTGCGGGAAACGAGCAGATCGTAAACCTCTTGCGAGCGCTTCTCGATGTGGGCCACGAACTTGAAGCGATCACCGAGCATCGTACGCATCATCGCCGCGCGGTCATCGGCGGTGACCTGCGTGAGCGTTGACGTCGCTCTCACATCGAAGTATTCGCTTCTTGCCCAGTCGGGCAGCCCTACATAGTCTGCCGGACGAAAGCCTGCATACGCGCGCGCAATCAGGGTCGTGACCGGAACATTGGTCATCGTGAGCCCTCCATCAGGCCGTTGACTCACGTTGGATGAGAGGCCAGCCGGGCCGGGTTCCCTCACATGCTTCTTGATCGAGACAACGTCGAAGGTCGGGCCAGAGGGAGACTGTGCGGAGCTAACGACGGCCATGGCGAGGATCGCGAAAGCGGTGTGTCGCATGTCTCAGCCTTCAAGGTCCGGCTGCCGCCTTCGCGCCGGGCGCTTCGGCGGGTTAAGAAAGCCGGACACTACGCCTTTGTCCGGCTGAAGCCGGAACTACATTCGCACTACGACGCCCGACCGGCGAATTCGCGCGTTTCGGTGTGCACCTTTACGCGCTCGCCTTCCTTGATAAACAGCGGCACGCGGATCTCGAGCCCTGTTTCGAGCCGCGCGACCTTCGTGACTCCGCCGCTGGCCGTATCGCCTCGGACGCCGGGCTCCGTGTAGGTGACGGTCAACTCCACGTGTGGCGGAAACTGAATGCCGATCGGTGCGCCGTTGTACTTCTGGACCTGAACGAGCACGTTATCGACCACGAGCTGGCGGTCATCGCCGAGCGTATCGGTGCTGATGGTCAGCGTCTCGAATGTGTCCTGATCCATGAAGTGGTAGCCCTCGTTGTCCGAATAGGAAAACGCGGCTGACACTTGCACGAGGTCAGGCTCGGCAAACTTCTCCCCTGCTTTGAAGGTCCTGTCGAACACGGCTCTCGTCAGCAGGTTCCGCATCTTGATCCGAACCAGCGTCTGACCACCGCGCGCCGTCGGACGGGAGACCTCGACGTCGATGCAGTGATACGGCGCCCCTTCGTGCTCGAAAAACATCTTGCGCTTGATATCAATCGCCTCAATCAGTGATGCCATCAGAATCCAATTTTAAGAGAGCCGGACCATAACCGCGGAATGGAATATTGTCCCTGCACCATCGTGCTCTCTTTCGAGATCAAGTACACGTTGTTCGAGAGGTTCTCGACCGTGAACTGGAGAGATATCTGCGGATGGCTGCCCGCTCCGCTCGCGTTCCACCCAATCGAGACATTCTGCGTGAAGTGCGAGGGGCAACGGGTGCCGCACAGCCCGGGACCACTGGCGTGCTCGTGCGCCTCTTCGCCGTCGCCATGATCATGGCCACCATCGCCGTGTTCGCCTGGCGTGCCGCTGCCGTACTCGAACGCGACCGCGCTCCAGAGCCGCGTGCGCTCGTGGCGATAGGTCAGCCCCGATGTCAGAGTATGCGTCTGATCCATCGGTGCGAGGATGCGCTCGGTCTCGGTTAAGTGCGCGGCCTCTGTGGTGAACCCGGCGACAATCGGGTTGTAGAACCACACCCGTCCAAGCGCGTAGTTCAGATACGCCGAGAGACCGAGGTCACCGATGCGCGGTGCGTCGGCCTTGATTTCCATGCCGTAGGCCTTGCCCTTGTCAAAGCTGGCATACGCGTAGAAGCGCGAATCCGGGAACAGCGTCGTGTGAGGGGGATCGTCGCTGAGACGGTAGTAGCTCGTGACACCGACGTTCAATGCACGGCCAATCGGCTGCGTCACGCCGGCCTCGAACTGATTCTCTTTGATCGCGCGCACTGGCGGCAACGGCACACCGATCTCCGAGACCAGGCTGGTCAGGCCGGCGCTGCTGGCCAGCACGTTTTCGATCGGCGGCGGCACGTAGAAGTGATTGTACGACCCGAACAACACGGTGCCCGACGACAACAGATACGCCGCGTTCACACGCGGGCTGACGTGTGACTCGGAGAACGCGAGGCTGTAATGGTCGAACCGGATGCCGAGATCGACGGTGAGGTTCGACGTGACCTGCACTTTGTCCTGTACGAAGGCGCTGGCCTGCCCGCCAGTCTCCTTGCCGTTGAAGATGACCGGACGTGGTACACCAGGGCCGAGATTCGGTCCGCGGAGATGGACGTGGGTTTCGTTGACCTCCGGCAAGTGGGTGAAGTCGATCCACGGTTGGCTCAGGTAATACAGGTCCTCACGAGGACGCAGCATCACGAGATCAACTCCGCCCTTCATCGTGTGGCGACCAGAGAGTCGCGTGATGTCGCTCTTCACGCCAAGCGTCCCGAGCGTCCGTTCTGCATCGGTCTGTGCGCCGTAGGGATCGATGGTGTCGGGGAACTGATGCACGGTAGACCACTTCTGGTAGACAGCAGTTCGCGTCACTGTTCGCGGCGAGTGCACGAGTCCCCACGACGCGATCAGGCTTTGTGACCTCGTACGCTGAAGGTTCCTGAAATCCGGCCGCAGCACCTCGTCGCGCTTTTCCATTGGAAGCTGGAAGTTCACGCCATCGCCCATCAGCACGACCTTGACGTCGCTGTCGTCGTTCAGCCGAAAATCCAGTTGCCCGAAGCCGCGCAGCCCACGGCCGGTGTCGTGGATCGCTTCCGGTGAGGGCGGGCTCAGGAACCGATCCGATGTGAAGCCTGCCAGATTGAAGTAGTACGCAGCGCGCTGGG
>DATCXH010000517.1:0-7738 GCA_036565925.1 Vicinamibacterales bacterium | reverse complement strand
CGCCATTGCCACGCGGGGTCATCGGCTTCGCCTCGTTGACCGTGAGGTTACGCCCGCCGTATTCGTGTCGATCGAGCTCGCTGATGGCGCGCTTCGCACTCTCCTCGTCGCCCATCTCGACAAACGCGAATCCACGCGCCTGTCCGGTGGCCCGGTCGCGAACGATGTTGATTGTCGCTACCGTTCCGGCAGTCTCGAATAACGTCTGCAGGTCCGACTCGGTGGTTTGGAACGGCAGGTTGCCAACATATAGCTTCGTGCTCATGCACTACTCCTGCATCTCAAGGATGCGACTGAATCTGATGGCAGGCTCGAGCGGAATGCCCGGAATGACGAAACGCAGGAGAGGCGAGGACACTCGAATCTGATGCGGAATGCCTAAGCGCAGCTGTCAGAATGCTCACCGATCCTAACATGGCAGGTCTACCAGGTCGTCTCGAAGGAGAGAGGACCATGGTTCCCGCGACTCAGCCTTTGGCATTCCCCAGCAGCGCCGCACCCCGATTTGAATCCATAAACCTGCTCAACCCCTGCCGAACGCCTGCGACTCCAGGTAACGGCCCCAGTACCGTCGCGACTGGAACCGTTCACTCAAGGAGTCAGCGACATGCGCACACAACTTGTTTCGACCTTCGTGGGAAGGCCGCTCGGGAAAATCGCTTCTTTGATCGTTATCGCGGCCGCATTAGCGGGCTGGAGCGCGACGGGCATTGCCCAGTCTACGCAAAGTCTCGAAGGCGCGTGGAACGTCAACATCAGCTTCGATACGCCGGGGATCGAGGGTTGCACGGCACCAGGCCTGAACACCGCTGACGGTGGTGTCATGGCGGCCGGCTGTTCACTCGCCGAAAGTGCCGGATACGGTCGCTGGGTGCGAACCGGCAACAACAGATTCGAGATCACCTTCGTTGGCCAGGGATTCGATCTCGCGACGGGGGCTATCAATGGCACGTACAAGGTGCGGGCCCGTGTGAGACTGAGCCAGGATCTGCAGCAGTTCGTCGGTCCATTCGTCACCGACGTCTACGGTTTGGATGGCACACTGCTGTTCTCAGCGAACGGGCTGGTCAGTGCCGACCGCGTCAATGTCGAGCCGTTGCCGTAGGCGGCCTATTCTGGCGCGTGGGTCTCGGTGTGTGTCGAGCCCCACGCCGCCAATGCCTTGAACGTCACCAGCACAGTGCCGACGCGAATCACGTCGCCGTCGGCGAGCGGCGTCGCCGACTCAATGCGTCGGTCCGCAACGAAGGTGCCGTTCTTGCTGCCCAGGTCTTCGACGGTCGCCGTTCCCGCATTGATTCTGATCATCGCGTGCCGACGCGAGACACTCGGTGAATCGAGAAAGAGTTCAAGGTCAGGATCGCGTCCGAGCACGTGCTCGCCATCGCCGATGCCGGCGCGACCGTGTTTCCAGACCAGCCGGAAGCGAACAGAGTGGCGACGCGGCTGGCGATCGGCGGCCTTCGTCTCCTCTCGGAATGCATAGCCAAAACGATGGACGGTGCGAATGAATCTCGGATGCGCGGAATGCTCGCCGAGCGCTTCTCGAATCTCGGCGACGAGGTTCACGAGATTCTTCTCGACCACGAATGTGTCGGGCCACAGGTGCTCTTGCAGCGCGACCTTCGACAAGGCCTTCGGCCGACGTGTGACGAGAATCTCCAACAACTGAAATGCCTTCGGCGACAACGGAACCGGACGATCGCGACGACGCAACTCGCGCGCCTCGAGTTCCAAAACGAAATCGCCAAAGTGCACCCGCGCGTTCACTTCAGACCGTCAACCACGAAGAGATCTCCAAGCCGGCGAAGGTAGGAATAGCAATACGCCGACGCGTCCGGCGTCATCACCGGAGAACCTGCGCCGAACTCCACACCAACCGGATCGACAGGAGCGAGCGTTTTCCAGAGCGTGCGAGCGCCGCTCGTGAGATCCACGCGAAACACGTCGTTGCGAGGGCGAGGAGGCGCGCCGAGATTGACGCCGACATACAGGAATCGGTGGTCGCCACTCCATTGAAGAGGGACATCTCGCGCCGTGAGTGCTGGAACAGGCAGCGGGTCGCCGCCATCGAGGGAATAAAGACGCCATGCCGGTCCAACCCGAGCGAGGATGGTGCCGTCACCACGGACCGCCGCCTTGACGGGCAGGACTACTCCTTCGGGAGTAATCGCGCGAGGCAGGCCGTCGGGAATTTCCTGCACGTATCCTCTCGGCATGCCGCCACGGTCAGCGGTGAACACCACGCGACGCGAGTCCGCGAGCCACGAACCGTTGCCAAGTCGTTTGAGATCACCCTTGGCGAGCTTCACGACTGAACCGGCGCCCATCGGCAGCAGGACGAAGGCACCACCTTGTACTGCGAGTACCCATTTGCCGTCCGGAGAGAGGGACTGCGGTATCCCGACGCCAAGACGGACAGCAGGCGAACCATCGATGTCCCGACGATAGACCAGCGCCTCGGTCGATGACAGGTCGTTTCCCAACTGCTCCTGGAAGATCATCGTCCGTCCGTCGGGCGACAAGGCTCGGACGGTTGCGCCCCACCGCCAGCCCATATCGCGCTCAACGGTTTCTCCAGGGGGCTGACACGAGATGCTGATCCGAACCGTGTTTCGAGAGAGCAGGGCTCGTCCGTCGGTCGAGATGTCGTGAAGCACCATCCAGTCGGGCCCCTGGTAAACCGGCCTCACTACCCCCTTGAGCGTCACGGCGTGGAGCGACGGAGGCTCTTCTCCACTGGTGCCGGTAAACCACACCTCCTTCCCCGATGCCGACCACGCTAATCCGATCCCGGACCAGTTCATCGTCAGCGTTGACGCTCGACCCGATCGTTCCACGACCGTGATCGACGCTTCCGGTTGAGTCGGAAACAGACCCGGCCCCTCGAAGAACGCGATGCGACTCCCATCGGGAGACACGCGGAGCGACCACATCGCGCGCGCTTCGTGAACGACGTTTCCGGCCGGGAACTCCACACTCCATGGACGGCCGGCGCCGGGATCTCGCACGATTGCCAGACTGTCCGTGCCAGGAATCCAATCGGCATCGACAACACCGGTGAAGAGATCGCGACGAGCACCTCCCGCCATGGCGACACGGCCGAGTGTGCGCGGCCCAAATGTCTGCACGATGTTCTGCGGTCCGAATATGACCGCCATGTCGCTCGCTGCGGAGATGGACGCGATACGTCCCGATTCCAACGCGAGATCGCGAGCATCGGGGCTTCCGGGCCGGCCGAGAAACATCTGATACGGTGTTCCGTCCCAGCTCGCGCTGTAGACGAAGCTCTTGCCATCAGGCGTGAATCGTGCCGACGAAACACCGCCGTGGCGAAATGTCACTCGCGCGAATCTGCCAATCGATGACGTTGGCGTGAATCGGGGGACGCCGAGTACGAGCGCCCCCACGGCGACCGCGGCGATCACTGCTGCGGCAAACGCACCGCGCCAGCGACGAGACGGAGTACCCGGCGTCGTCACATTCGCGTCTGCTCCACCTTCCGAGATCCAGCGCAGCTCGGTCACTAGATCGCGAGCGGTCTGCCAGCGCAACTCGACGTCCTTGGCGAGGCAACGGGCGATGAGCCGTTCGAGCGGACGTGGTGTCGCCGGCTGTAACGAGGCGAGAGACGGCGGCTCCGCGCTGACAATGGCGGCAATGAGCCTTCCGCGTGTGTCGCCGGCGAACGGCCGGCGGCCGGCGATCATTTCGAAAACGACCACGCCAAACGAAAAGATGTCGGTGCGGGCATCGACGTCATGCCCTTCGATTTGCTCCGGTGCCATGTATGGCAGCGTGCCGAGCACACTGCCTTGATCGGTCAGCGCCAGACTTTGCGTCGGTTGCAGATCGCTGTCGTATTCCTTGTCCCGGAGCTTTGCCAGACCGAAGTCGAGAAGCTTGGCTCCGCCTGACGTCAACATGACGTTGGCCGGTTTGAGGTCGCGGTGCACGATGCCCTTCTTGTGCAGCGCATCGAGCGCCTCGGCGATCTGCACGGCGATGGTCAGTGCCTGCTCGAGTGGGATCGCGCCGCGTTCCAGACGGCCGGCGAGCGTGTCTCCTTCAAGGAGCTCCATCACCAGGTAGGCGACACCGTCGTGTTCGCCGACGTCGTGGAGCGTGCAGATGTGGGGATGACTGATACGTGCGAGCGATCGAGCCTCGCGCTGAAACCGCTCCAGTTGCGTGGGGCTGGCGCCCTGAGGCGACCGCAGGACTTTGATCGCGACCGCGCGATCGAGCCTCGGATCACGCGCGCGGTACACCTCGCCCATACCTCCGGCGCCGAGCGGAGACAAGATTTCGTACGGCCCGATCTGCGCACCCGTCCCGAGCGGCATCAGTGCTGGTCGGTGGTTGGTAGTTGATCGTTGGTGGTTACGACGGCAATTCGCAACCACTAAACTCAGGTCCGGCTAAAGCCGCGACACTGCGCCTCCACTAAGTACTCACTATTTTCTGGGGCGAACGTTCTTGCTCGCCCAATTCAGCATGAGATCGGCGATCTCGAGATTTCGCCGATCGAGCATCATCATGTGGGTGACGCCGAGCATGCCCATCTCGTCGAGCTTCATGTACTCGGCTTTCGCGGTGCCCTGCTTCGACGCGCGGCGGGCGTTGATCGCGTCGACCGTCTCCTGGCACTGCGCGCTGGTCGGTGTGTAATCACCTTTCAGAGCGAGGTACGGTATCGAATCGAAGTCCGCTGCCGTCAGCCCGCTGTTCGGCAGCGAGCACCCGCCTTCGATGGTGATCAACCCCTTCACCAGGTCGAGATGCCCGCGCTCCTTGAGAATGCGCACCATGTGATGGCCCATGATGCCGGACTGCGAGTGCGTGGCGACGATCGCACCACCCAGTCGCTCGACCAGCAGCGCGAGATTGAGCGGTGTCCAGGTGTTCGCCGGCGAGAGCTGCGAGGGATTGCATGTCGCGCAGGTCGATCCCGGCAGCGTCACTTCCGCGTTCGGCACGAGCTGCTTGTAGTACTCGAGCGCGTACGCCGCGCGCGACCCGTTCGGCGCCGGACCGATTGCCCCGGTTCGTGCAGCGATCGTTTCATCGACCGCATCGAGCGGGAAGAGCGGCGCGACGTGTTTATAGGAGTCCGGATTGGGCTGCGGGTCGTTCGCGGCGCCGTGCGGGATCAACGTCCCGGTCAGCACCGTCGATCCATTTGGAACCAGATGACCGAACCATGCGGTCCACGCGCCGTTGTCGGTGATCCTTCCGAAGTTCGGGATCAGCTCGGCAGCGCCTTTCGTGTCGCCGGACAGCAGCCTGGCCTCGGCCTCGTGCAGCACTGATTGATCGAATCCCGAACGTCCACGACCCGACTGATCGACGACGTAGGTCGAGACGCCTTTACGGACGAAATACGGATACCAGCCCTCACGGCCGTCGGGCGTGGACTCGAGCGCGGCGCCGGTGTGTGTCGAGCCGTGGACCATGATGACGGGCCAGTTCGGTGCCGACCGCTTTGCCGGAATCTGGAACTGCACATACATCTGACCGATGGTGATCTGCTGCGGCGCCGGCGCCGGTGCCTGCTGTCCGGGCGGTGCGACCGGTATCGCGGCGTACTCCGTGATCTTCGGCACACCGCCGATGAAGAAGCTGCCCTGATCCTCGAGCACGAGCTGCCCGCCCATCATGCGCTTCGGTGTCTGACTCTGAGCGGCAGCATCGGCGACAAGCGCGACGAACACCAGCGCGATGAGACGGCATCGTTGACGTGTCATTGGCTTACGCTCCTTCACTGGCCAATCGCGTTCAGCCCTTCGGTGAGCTCGATCGAGACACCCCAGGGATCGA
The DNA here is from genome assembly GCA_036565925.1 of Vicinamibacterales bacterium. GTDB lineage: Bacteria > Acidobacteriota > Vicinamibacteria > Vicinamibacterales > UBA2999 > Gp6-AA40. The sequence continues at coordinate 1,918 of DATCXH010000517.1, read as the reverse complement.
CAACAGACGCGGTCATGATGTTGTTCATGTCGCTGTTCTTGCCGTACTTCTTCGTCAGCTTGATGCCTTTGCCTTCGAGCTGCCTGGTGAACGTCTCGAGGTTCTTCACCTCGAAGCCGACGTGGTCGTAGACACGTCCGGCCGTCGGCTGGTGCGTGATCGATTGATCGCCTTCCCAGCGGAAGAAGTTGAGCATGTAGCCGACACCCGGCAGATCGGCTCCAGTGAAGTAATCGGTGAAGGTGTTCGGTCCCGTTCGCATCGTCGCGTTGAGAACCTTCTCGTACCACTGCCGCATCTCGACGTACTGCTTGTTGATGAAGTGCACATGATGGTGCGTGATGGGCGGCGCGTTCGGCGCCATGTTGGTGACGAGCTCGACCTTCGCGCCGTCGGGACCGAGCAGATATGAGAACCGCCCGTAGTTACCCGCGGTCGGCAGCGCCACCTTCTCTCCGGGCTTTGGCTCGCGGCCCTGAGTGAGCTGATAACCGTTCGCGACGATCCTGGTGGTCAGCGCCGGGACGTCGGGAACAGCGAAGCCGATGTGATCGAGAGCCGTGCCGTACGTCGGGCCGGTCGGCTTCTTCTCGTGGAGAAACAGGAAGACGTCGGGAAACTTGATCACCTCGTCCTTGCCGAACTTCATGGCCGTCCCGCCGAGCGTGTCCACCCAGAACTTCTTGTGCTCGGCGACGCTCGTCACATTGAGGTGATAGTGACCAACGATGACCGGCGCTTGCTTGTTCAGCAGTTGCGCGGACGTCCGCGGAGCGAGGGTCGCGACCAATACCGCCAACACGAGACCAAAAGAGATTCGATGCATGGCGTGGATTCTATGATTATTCGGGAGTCAGCGGCACTTGTACGTAGTGTCCGGCTTTACCCGGACGTAAGATGAAGGCGCCACTATGATGCTCGCTCCCGGCGTCAGGCTCGGGCCCTACGAGATCGAGTCGGTTGTCGGGGCCGGCGGTATGGGGCTGGTCTACCGCGCTCGCGACACGCGACTCGATCGTCCTGTCGCACTCAAGCTCCTTCCAGAGGAGTTCCGCGAACGAATCGATCGCAAGCAGCGCTTCCAGGCTGAAGCGCGGCTCATTTCTGCGCTCAATCATCCGCACATCTGCGCGCTGTTCGATGTCGGCGAACAGGACGGCGCCGTGTTTCTCGTCATGGAGTACCTCGAGGGCGAGACGCTGGAAGATCGCATCACGCGAGGACCGCTTCCGGCCCGCGCATTGCTGCGATATGCGGCACAGATCGCCGATGCACTCGATCACGCACACCAGGTGCAGATCACGCATCGCGATCTGAAGCCGAGCAACGTGATGCTCACCGCCACCGGCGTGAAGCTGCTCGATTTCGGTCTCGCTCGAGGCCCGGTACTCGCGACGACTGGTGCATCGACAGAGTCGCTGATGTCGCCAGGACGGCTAACTGGTGAAGGCACGCTCCTCGGCACCTTTCAATACATGGCGCCCGAGCAACTCGAAGGCAAGGAGGCCGATGGTCGAACGGACATCTTTGCCTTCGGTACGTTGCTGTTCGAGATGGCGACTGGACGCAAGGCCTTCGAAGGCACGAGCCAGGCGAGCCTGATTGCCTCAATCCTGACGACCACTCCACCGGTATTGTCGTCAACACGACCGGGCTCTCACGCAGACGCCGTACCGGTCGCGCTCGATCACATTGTCGAGCGGTGCCTGGCCAAAAATCCGGACGAACGATGGCAGACGGCGCGTGACCTCAAGCTGGAATTGGAATGGGTCGCGACCGGCGGTGTACGCACGAGCACGGCGCGCAAGCCCACACCTCGCCGTCATCTCCGTCCGCTGCTTCTCCTCGCCGCGGCTACAGCACTGATCGTCGCCGCAGCGTTCGGCTTCAGTCGATTCCGTCAGCCGGCGCCCCAGAC
>DATCXH010000478.1:0-2449 GCA_036565925.1 Vicinamibacterales bacterium | reverse complement strand
CGAGCGGCTTGAGAATCTCCGTGAATGCGAAACCGCTTCCCTCCGTTGCTGGCGTCCACTTGTCCATCGTCGCGCCATGCGGGACGTAGATGCAGGCGAATCGGTTGCGCGGCGTTGCTGCCGTCAATCGCAGCGGGGTCTGCGCCGGAATCATTGAATCGAGCAGCGGCAGGGCCATCGTCACGCCCATGCCACGCAGGAATGTCCGCCGTGATAAATGCCGTCGTGTGATGAAGGTCATTTGTATATGACTCCGGTCCGGCGAAAGCCGGACACTACTGCTCCGCCTTGGTGCGCATCTGGAACGGTGTGCTCTTCACGATCCCAATGACGAGCGATGAGAAGCGATATTTGTCTCGCGCGGCATCGCGGATGATCGCCCGCACGGCGGGCATGTCCTGATACTGCACGGCGCGACCCGACGCGTAGGTCAGCAGCTTCTCCGTCGCTACGGTCGCAAAAACATCCGATCGTTCGAGCAGCGCGCGACGAAGCGACAGCGGGCCATTGAGCTTTGTGCCGTCAACGAGCTGCGCTGTTGCATTGATTGACGTCTGGCCATCGACGGTGCGCCACTTACCGACGTGATCGAAGTTTTCGAGCGTCAGGCCAATCGGGTCCATCACGTTGTGACACGCGGCGCAGACCGGGTTCGCGCGGTGCAATTCCAGCCGCTGACGAAGCGATGTGACCTTCACTTGCGCGGCGTCCTTCTCGAGATTCGTCTCCACGCCGGGAGGCGGCTGTGGAGGTGGTATGCCCAGCAGATTGTCGAGCACCCACTTGCCGCGGACGACCGGCGAAGTGCGATTGGCCGCCGACGTGACTGTGAGCACACTGCCTTGTCCGAGCAGGCCGCGCCGCGGATCATTTGCCGGTAGGGACACGCGGCGGACCCGGCTCCCGTGAATACCTTCCATGCCGTAGTGCTTCGCGAGGCGCTCGTCGACGAACGTGAAATCGGCGTCGAGCAGATCGATGATCGGGCGGTCCTCACGCACGATCGTGCGGAAGAGGAGCTCGGTCTCCTGCTGGAAGGAGCGACGCAGGTTCTCGTCGAAGTCCGGGGAATCGGGTCGGACGTTCTTCAACTCACGCAGGAAGAGCCACTGGCCGGCGAAGTTGCTGACCAAGGAGTCAGCGCGTGGGTCTGCCAGCAGACGACGAACTTGACGCTCGAGCACAGCGGGATTCTTGAGCTGACCGCGCGCCGCCACTTCCCGCAGTTCATCGTCAGGGATGCTGCTCCATAGGAAGAAGGACAGTCGCGACGCCAGTTCGAGATCGCTGAGACGGAACGGGGTGCCCGGCGCCACACCCTCTGGCTCGCGCTCGAATCGGAACAGGAAGTTCGGATCGACGAGCACTCGCGCAACGGCGCGCTGAATACCCGAATCAAACGAGCCGCTCTCACGCCCGGTCCGGTAGAACTCGAGCAGCGTCTCCATCTCCGGACCGGACTGCGACACCGCTCGCCGATACGCGCGAGTCGCGAGCGTGTTCAGGATCTTTCCGGCGCATGCGGTCTCCTCCCCTGCCGCCTTGGGCGTGCAGACATAGAGGCGACGCCGACTCGGGGTATCGCCAGGCCCACGGGCGTTGAATGGACCAGCGATCGTGATCTGCGAGATACCAGGCGACCGGGTCGGCGCCTCATACACGCCGTCGGCTCCATCGATGTGCGATCGCTTGACCAGCGCGACCGCGATCGTATGTGGACCGGCCTCGACCGGCAGCCGCAGTTGCGTTTTGCCTTGCAGGTCTACCGGTTGACCATCGATGGTCACGTCGATGTCCTGCGCCCGCGCAGTGACGACCGCACCGATGCCGCCCGATCGCCCGGGGCCGATCTGCAAATCGTAGTCGGCGTTCAGCGGAAACGTGTGGCGGACGATCATGCCGCCGCGGGTCCCAAGCGGCAGACCATCGAGATGATCCTCTTGCGACAGGCTGCCGGCCGCTCGATACGTAACGCGATCGAGGCCGATGCTGGAATCGCCAACCGCCAGTCGGCTGATCTTTGCCGCGGCAGTAGCGTAACCCTCGATAAGTGCCGGCGACACTCCGAGCACGTCGGCGATGTTATCGAATCCTGCCGCCGAGTCGTCTGGTGGCAGCAACGACGCCGCATCGACGTCGAGCGCGAGCAGATCGCGAACAGCGTTGGTGTACTCGGCGCGGTTCAGCCGGTGCAGCGCCGGAGTGCCGGCAAACGGCCTGGCGGCCGCGGCTCGATCGATCTGTGTTTGCAACGACGCGACGAACCCGTCGATTGCGGCACGCGCCGGACGCGGTGCGCCGGACGGCGGCATCATGCCGGTCTGCAGCTTGCGGATCACCTTCTCCCATGTCTCCGCATGGCGATCCATCTGGTTGAGTTCTGCGGGATCGAGCGTCAGACCACCGGCTTTCGCGCGAGCGTTGTGGCAGGTGATGCAGTACTGCGTCA
>DATCXH010000556.1:0-4676 GCA_036565925.1 Vicinamibacterales bacterium | reverse complement strand
GGACGCCACCAGCACGTGGCGGCGGCCCCGGTCGCGGCGCGGCACCCGAGGGTCGCGGCCGCGGTGGCAATACGCCCGAGCCTGATGAGGAGCCAGTCATCGGGCTCCCAGGCCGCGGGAAATAGAGGGGGCGACATGCGCAGCGTCCTCGCAGTTGTCACAGTCGCCTGTATCGTGCTCGGCGTCGGCGGCGCATCCAGCAATGCGCAGAACGGGCGAACGAGCGCGCCGATCATCCAGTGGCCGACCTACGGCGGCAATCTGGCGAGCCATCGTTACTCGCCAGCCGACCAGATCACGAAGGACAACTTCAACACGCTGCAAATCGCCTGGCGATTGAAGACGGATTTCCTGGGGCCCCGGCCTGACACGCTCTACTCGGCGACTCCGTTACTGATCGACCGAGTGCTGTACACGACGGCGGGCACACGGCGCGCGGCCGTGGCACTCAACGCCGCAACCGGAGAGATGCTCTGGATGCACACCGAGGATGAGGGTGTGCGCGGTGAGAATGCGCCCCGCCTCGGCGCTGGACGTGGACTCGCCTATTGGGCCAGCCCCAACCGCACCGAACGGCGCATCATCTACGTCACACCTGGCTACCGAATGCTGGCGCTCGATGCACGGACCGGAGTTCCGATTCCGTCCTTCGGACGCGACGGCGCCGTCGATCTGAAGCTCGAAGACGATCAAGATGTGAATCTCGACACGACCGAGCTGGGTCTGAACGCCACGCCCTTGATTGTCGGCGACGTGATCGTCGTCGGCGCCGCGCATCGGCCCGGTGCGTCGCCACGCACGATGCGCAACGCGAAAGGCTACGTGCGAGGCTACGACGTACGCACCGGCAAGCGGTTGTGGATCTTTCACACGATTCCACGGCCAGGCGAGGTTGGGTACGACACCTGGCTCGAAGGTTCGGCCGAAAACAACGGCAACACCGGTGCGTGGGCGCAAATGAGCGCCGACCCCGATCTCGGTCTCGTCTACGTGCCCGTGGAAATGCCGACGGGCGACTATTACGGCGGCAACCGTCCCGGCAACACGCTGTTCGGCGAAAGCCTCGTTGCGCTCGACTACAAAACCGGTCGCCGCAAGTGGCACTACCAGACCGTGCATCACGGCGTCTGGGATTACGATCTGCCATGCGCGCCGATCCTGTTCGACATGAGGGTGAGCGGCCGCACGATCAAGGCACTGGCGCAGCCAACCAAACAAGCGTTCCTCTTCGTGTTGAATCGTGAGACTGGCGAGCCGATCTGGCCGATCGAGGAGCGGCCGGTACCGCAATCGAACGTGCCGAAAGAACGGACCAGTCCGACGCAGCCATTCCCCACCAAGCCGGCACCCTTCGACATGCAGGGGATCACCGAGAACGATCTGATGAACCTGACGCCTGCGCTCAAGGCCGAGGCACTCGAGGTCGTCAGGCGTTATCGGATAGGCCCCTTGTTCACGCCACCTGTGGTGAGCTCGCTCGAAGGACCGCTGGCGACGCTGCAGATGCCAGCTGATGTTGGCGGCGCGAACTGGCCAGGCGGTTCGATGGATCCCGAGAACAACTTCCTGTACATCCACTCGCACACGGCCGTGTTTCTCAATGGGCTCGTGCCCGCCAATCCCGCGCAGTCGGATATGGGGTACGTCAGCGGACAAGCGCGAGCGGCTGGCCCCGGACCTGGTGGCGCGGGTGGTGGACGCGCGACCGGGCCTGGCCCAGGGCGAGGCGGCGCGACTGTTCAGGGCCTGCCCTTGGTGAAGCCACCATACGATCGGATCACGGCGTACGACATGAACACCGGCGATATGGTCTGGCAGAAAGCCCACAGCTCGACGCCTGACAACATCAAGAATCACCCGGCGCTCAAGGAAGTGAATCTTCCGCGAACAGGACAACCGGGTCGTACGTTCATCGGCGTCCTGACGACAAAGACGCTGGTGATCGCTGGTGACGGCGGCGTGCATACGAACGAGGCCGGCAAGCGCGTCGCTCTCCTCCGCGCCTACGACAAGCGGAGCGGTGCCGACGCCGGTGCGGTGGAGATGCCGGCCAAACAGACCGGTTCCCCGATGACGTATCAGATCGACGGAAAGCAATACATCGTGCTGGCGGTCAGTGGAAACGACGGGGCCGAGCTACTGGCTTACGCGCTCCCCTGATCATCGAGTTCAGCGTTCCAGACTTCAGGAGGCGAGATGAATCAATCGCAACCGAGGCATCGCAAGTGGCGGTACTGGGCGATGGGACTGGCCGTGATCGTCACAACGGCGGGCGTGCCATCGAGCGGACAGACGCCAACCGGCGCAGCGGCGAGGCCACCAGCCAACGCCAATGCCCCACTGATGGTCCTGTCACCCAAAGCGAAGTCGGGCGGGTGGACGGGCGTGCACAAACCACACACCAAGCTCGCTGACGTGCTGGCGCGGCACAAGGGCCAGGCAGACTGGGCCGAGACCATCGTCGACGATGAAAGCCTGTTTGCGCAGTGGATCTCGATGGCCCCCGGCAAGAAGACGCCGAGGCGCATGAACGGCGATACCCGCGAGTGGTGGATCGTGCAATCGGGCTCTCTGCGCTTTACGGTGGAAGGCCGTGAGCCAATCGTCGCCACCAAAGGCGTGATGGTGCAGGTGCCGTATCGCACCTTCTATCAGATCGAGAACACCGGCTCCGAACCCGCGCTCCGATTTGAAGTGAACGTCACTCGCGCGCGCAAGCTGTATCCGATGGACGAAACGCCGGCGGCGGTGAAGGGCTTCGAGTACGTACCGACGCGCGTGACGGGTGGACGCGGTGTGCTCGATGCGCAGAACCGGCCGGTCGTGGACTTCAACAAAGTGGTGGCCGGTCAGGAACGCGGCGGCGCATTCGTCACCGACGATCGCAGCTTCGCGAACATCATCATGGGGCCGTATCAGAAGCCGCAGCCTGGCAACAAGGGTCACTATCACGAAGAGGGCGGCGAGTTCTGGCTGATCATGCTCGGGAAGATCCGCTACAACATCGAGGGGTTGCAGGAGTTCGAAGCCGATGAAGGCGACGTCGTCTACGTGCCGCGTCAGACGTGGCACCTCGCCAGCTTCGGCGGGCACGAAGGTTTGCGCTCGTGCCGTCTGGCGATGAATGGGTTCCCCTATCAGGCACACATGTTCGAGGCTGACTGATGCGACTCTCGATTCTCGTTCTGGCGGCGGTCTTCCTGATCGGTTGCGGCGGTGCGTCGTCACCGGCGCCCACCGCGAACGAAACCGCCGCGCCCGCTGCTGCACCTGGCGCGACTGCTTCGTCGGGAACGGTGACGCTGCCGACTGGATATCCGGAACGGCCATTCGTCCGCGTCGAGTTCGACAAGCTGACGTGGCGGCCGACGGAGGGCAACACGCTCGGCGTCGAAACCGCGGTCGTCGAAGGCGATCCGTCGAAGCCTGGCTACTACCTGACGATCAACCACTTCCCCGCCGGCGTCATGAGCCGCCCGCACTATCACCCCGACGAGCGGTACGTCATCGTGCTCAGAGGGACGTGGCACACCGACGAGGGAGAAGTCTTCAGACCGAAGGAGACCGTCCCTCTGAAGCCAGGTGACTTCATGCGGCACCCCAAGGGCGGCCCACACTACGACGGCGCGCTGAACGAGGACACGTGGGTCGCGATCAGCGGCTACGGCCCGACGAAGGCTACCGTGATCGACGGAGGCGAGTTGTTCGGAAAGTCTCGTTAGCGAGCCAGACGGCTCGCCGTTCACGTGGTAATCGCCAACTGCGCGACCGTGTAGGAGCGCGCAGGCAGTTTAAACGTCATGCGCGCGCCGGCGGCCGGTGAATCGAGCCGCTGGGGCGCCACACGGCGCGGCTGTTCGAAGGTATTGAACGCCTTCAGATCCGGGCCGGTCAACGTCTCGCACGCGAGCACGCGCGTTGGTGTGATGTCGCGCCATTCCAGCGCGAGTTCGCGCTCTCCATCCAGATCTCGGTTCAGCATCAACACGCAGGCCTGTCCGTTCTGCGAATCCAGCGTGGCGACGACATCGACGAACGGCACCTGATCGTTGCGGGCGAAGTCGGCCTGCAGTCCGGCCGCGGTGATTGGATACATGTCGGACTCGACGCGCAGATCGAGCACGCGTCCACGTGCGTAGCGCAGCGCCCAGGCATAGGGGAACAACGTGCTCTGACGCAGCACGCCCGTGTCATTGGTGACCAGTGGAGCGATCACGTTGACCAGCTGCGCGATGCAGCCGATGCGCACGCGATCGGCATTGCGCAGCAGCGTGTTCACGAAGCCGCCGACGAGCAGCGCGTCCTCGAGGTTGTAGACCTCCTCGAGCAGCTTCGGCGCGAACTGCCGGCGCCCGTTCACCGCGTCGCCGCTGCGCGCGCGGTACCAGACGTTCCATTCGTCGAACGACAGCCAGAGCCGCTTGCTCGATCGCCGCAAGCCTTGCACGTAGTCGCAGACCGCAGCGACCTCGCGAATCTGACGATCCATGTCGAGGTTCATCGCCAGATAGCGCGCCGTGCTGTTACGCGTCAGCGCTTGCGTGTTGCCGTAGTACGCGTGCAGCGAAATGCCATCGACCTGGTCGTAGCACTCTTCGAGTACTTCCCGATCCCAGATCAGGTATTGGGGCATGTTCGTGCCGCTCGACCCGCAGGCGATGAGCTGCAGATTGCTG
>DATCXH010000389.1:0-2312 GCA_036565925.1 Vicinamibacterales bacterium | reverse complement strand
ACGCTGCGATCTTCTCCGTCGTGTCCAGTGTCGTCCTGCGGCCGTTGCCGTATCCGCAGTCCGAGCGGTTGATGTATGTGACCACACAATTGCCCGCGCTCGGCTCTGGACCGTTTCCCTTGTCGGCACCCGAGTACCTCGAGTTTCGCGCCGTCAATCGGTCATTCGCGGCGATCGGAGCGTTAGCCCCGAACGCGGGCGAAGTGAATCTCACGGCGAATGACGGAGCCCGGCGCGTGCGTTCGGTGAACGTCGACGAGCATCTGCTCGACGCGCTCGGCCTGCAGCCTGCGCAAGGACGGTTGTTCGCCCGCGGAGAAACTGACAGGACGACTCCTGACGCACCGCTACCGCCCGTGGCGATTCTGTCGCACGAGTTGTGGCAAAGCGCATTCGGCGGAAAGCCAATCGTCGGACACACAGTGGAAGTGAACAGCCTGCGCCGTGAAGTGATTGGCATCATGCCGCCTGGCGCCGATGTCATGGACTACCGGACCGAGATCTGGTTGCCGCTGGGGTTGAGCCCGCTCCAGCCTGGAGATCGTCGAGCTCACCGGCTGCGCCTGATCGGAAGATTGAAAGACCAGGTCACGGTGGCGATTGCCCAGGCGGAACTCAAGACGCTCAACGAACAATGGGGCGAACGAGTCGGCGTGACCGATCACATGTTTGCGCCCACGCCGGCTGATGCGGCGGCGCGGCCGTCGAACCCCAATGCCGGTCATGTTCTGCACATGGTCCCCCTCCACCATCAGATCGTCGGCGGTGCCAGCCGCGCGATCTGGATGCTTCAGGCTACCGCTGGATTTGTCCTGCTGATCGCCGGTGCCAATCTGGCGAACCTCCTGTTGACGCGTGCTGCACTACGTCGTCGTGAATTCGCGGTGCGGACGGCCCTGGGGGCAAGTCGAGGACGTCTCCTGCGCCAGTTGATCATCGAAGGTGCGTTGTTGTCGATCGCTGGCAGCGCACTCGCGCTGTGGCTCGCTCGTTTCGCGCTCCACACGCTTACGCAGGCGTACCCGGCAGCTCTGCCCCGATCGAGTGACTTGCGCGTCGATCTTCCCGTGCTGCTGTTTACGTGTGGCTTGGCAATGGCTACCAGCGTGGTCTTCGGAATGGCGCAGCTTCGGCACGTCGGCGTGAAAGGTTTGGCCGTCGCCATCGTAGAGGCTGGCACCAGGGGCGCCATCGGCGGCGCACGACGGCAGGTGCGCCGCGCACTGGTGGTGGTCGAAGTCGCACTGGCGGTGATCCTCGTCATCGGCGCGGGCCTGCTCGTACGCACGGTTTACAACCTCGCGAACGTCGAGGTGGGATTCAATCAGTCGCGGCTCGTGACGTTCCCGGTCTACCTGCCGGAGCGTACCTATCCGGGCGCCAACAGACGACTGCAGGCGTACGAACGTCTCCTCGATGTTCTGCGCGTCGTGCCCGGCGTCGAGTCGGCGACGGCAATGTATGAGCTGCCGTCGACTTCGCCGGTGGTCTACAACAACACGCGTATCGCCAACGCCACCGCTCCGCCGGCAGGGGCATTTCACCTCGTCGACTACTATCAGTACGTGATGCCCGACTATTTCGAGACGATGGGCATTCCGATCGTGCGGGGCCGCGGTTTCCAGTCAACCGATGCCGCGTCCTCGGGTTGGGTGGCGATCGTCAACGAACAGTTCGCAGAGACGTTCTGGGCGGGACGAGACCCGATCGGACAGCAGGTCAAACCATGCTGCAACGATCAGCCGCCCTGGTTTACGGTCGTGGGTGTGGCGAAGAACGTCAAGCAGGGAGGTGTCGATCGGGAAACAGGAACCGAGGTCTACTTCTCAGTTCACCAGATCGCGAAGCCGGCTCCAGGGTTAGGATTTGCGCCGCTCAACCACGTCGTGTTGCGCACGACGCTTGCGCCAGCGGCCTTGTCGCAAACGATCGAGCGGGTCGTCCGTGACATGGACCCGGCTGTGCCGGTGGTTCGCCTTCGGGATATGAAGACGGTCTTCGCTGAATCGATCCAGCGACCTCGCTTTCTGGCGCAGCTCCTTGGCCTCTTTGCCGGTCTGGCGCTGCTGCTCGCCGCGGTCGGCACTTATGGCGTGGTGTCCTCCATTGTTGCGGAGCGCCGGGCGGAGATCGGCATTCGCATGGCACTCGGCGCAAATCGATCCCGCGTGCTCCGCCAGGTGATGAGAGAAGGACTTTTCCTCACGGGCATTGGTGCGGCGATTGGACTCTCGGGGGCTTTCGGGCTGAATCGGCTGATCGCGTCGCTCTTGTTCGGTGTGCAGCCAACAGATGTTCCCACTTTCGCCGGC
>DATCXH010000222.1:0-6327 GCA_036565925.1 Vicinamibacterales bacterium | reverse complement strand
ACCAGCGGATATGTGTTCGCGTCTCTGTCCCGACGCACCCGATGGGTCACGTTTGGACTGTTCGCGATGGTCGTGTTTCTGGGCACGCTTGGGACCGTGACAGTCGCGCGCACGAATGCCACTGCGTTCGCAGGACACTTCTTAGGCGTCGTGCTTCCGCGTTTGGTCCGTTTCCTGCTGGTGGTACTGCCGGCGCTATGGGGGATGCACTGTTCGCGCCGCACATCGGCGTCCCGCGGAATGCTCGCGTTTGGTTGCGTCTCGCTCATTGCGCTGACACTGCTTGTTGCGCCACTTCTGGAGTTGTCCATGACGCTCGGCCGAGGCATGTATCCCTCCAGTGCAGTCATTGGTCCTGACAAGACCCCCGGCACAGCTGACGATCAGCGTCCGCTCTGGCCGATTTCGCTGATTATGTTGTGGCCGACTGCGGCCATTCTCAGTTCCACCCTGTGGCGACGCGAGCCTGTCTCCTCGTCGCGCTGATCGTTGCGGGGTTCGCTGTGCTCGACGCGCAGCGCCAATCTCGCGACTACGTGCAGTGGCGCGGCGCGCAGCGTGACGGTTCAGCGTCGGCGTTCGTCGAACCGACCGTGTGGCCTGCGGAGCTGACACGTCGCTGGAAGATCGACGTCGGAGAGGGATACGCGACCCCGTTGATCGTCGGCGACGTGGTGTATGCCTTCACCCGCGTTGACGGGGAGGAAGGGATCACGGCGCTCGATGCGGCCACCGGCCGGCAGCGGTGGCGAACGAGCTACGCCGCGCCATACACACCATCCAAGCCTGCGGAGAAGCATGGCGCCAGCCCGAAGGCGACGCCGCTCTACTACGATGGCCGGCTGTTCACGCTTGGCATCAGCGGCATCGTCTCGGCTTTCGATGCGAAGAGCGGCAAGCGGCTCTGGCAGACGCCTGCACCGAAGGAAGCGCCGTTCTATGGCGCAGCCGTATCACCACTCGCGTTTCGCGATCTCGTCATCGTGCACCCGGGCGACTACGGCCCGCTCACGGCGTTCGATACACGCACCGGCACCGTCAAGTGGACAGCTGGATCGGGTGGCTTCTTCGCGTCCCCAATCCTGGTCACGCTCGAGAGGACGATGCAGGTCGTGTCGGTCACACTGGACTACGTGATTGGTGTCACGCTCGATGGCCGCATCCTCTGGCAGTTTCCATTCGATGCCAAGGGCGGTGCGACCATGCCGGTTCTCAACAACGACACGATCATCGTCAACTCGCCCGACCGTGTGATCGCCTTCCGGCCGCGGCTGCGAGACGGTGCGTGGATCGTCGAGACGATGTGGGAAACGAAGGATGTCAGCACGTACTTGAGCACGCCCGTTGTCGTTGATGGCGTGTTGTACGGACTCTCGACAAAACAGCGCGGACAGTTCTATGCGGTCGACGCGAAGACCGGGCAGGTGTTGTGGCTGGGCACGCCGCGCGAAGCCGACAACACGGCGCTGGTGAAAGCCGGTCAGCTGCTGTTTCTCTTGAATGACGACGCCGAGCTGATTGTGGCGCGATCGAACCGCAAAGCCTTCGCTCCGATCGCCAGCTACATGGTCGCCGACAGCGCCACGTGGGCACAGCCGGCGATTTCTGGCGATCGCATTTTCATCAAGGACGTCAGCACGCTCGCGCTGTGGACGGTTCGATGAGCGCGAGGCACGTTCATAAGACGTGCCCTACGGCGCGCTGAGGATCTTCATCACGTCGACGTTCGCCGCACGGCGCGCCGGAACGATGCACGCCAGCGTCGCGACGATGGTCAGTGTGACGATCATCAGCACCATCACCCAGGGGTTCGTTGGCGCAATCCCATACAGCAGCGACGCCACGAGTCTGCCAAGCGTCAACGAGCCGACGATGCCAAGCACCACTCCGCCGATCGCCAGACCCAGTCCCTCGCGCAGGATGAGCGCGACGATCTCGCGCGGCGCGCTGCCCACGGCCAGGCGGACGCCAATCTCGCGCGACCGCTGCGTGACCAGGTAGGCGAGCACACCGTAGAGGCCGATCGCCGACAGGAAGACGGCGACCAACGCGAACAGCGTGGCCAGTTGCATCGTGCTGGTCCGCGACTGCAGCGCGAGCTCCACTCGCTCCGACATCGTTCGAACGTCGAACAGCGGGAGCTCACGATCGATCTGCGAGAGTGCCGATCGGATTTCGCCGGCGAGGGTCGTCGCATTGCCGGTCGTCCGAATGACGAAGCCGAAGTCGCGCGGCGCAGCGACCGCATACGGGAAATAGACCGTTCCATTCGTTCCGAAGTCCGTGACAAGTGGACCACGAAGCTGCGCGTCACGAACCACGCCAATGACCGTCAGCCACGGTGTGTCCGGACCGGTCGACTCGAGCTCTTTCGCATTCGATGGGCGGAAGACCCGTCGGCCGATCGGATCGTCGTCGCGCCAGAAGCGTTGCGCCAGGCTTTCGTCGACGATGACCGACTTCGTGCTCTGGGTCGCCTCGCGATCGTCGAAGTACCGACCGCGCACGAGGGCCGTCCCCGCGGCTTCGAAGTAGCCAGGTGTGACCGTCGCGCGCAGTGTGGCGACGGCCGGCTCTCCCGGCTTCGGCACATAACCTTCGGCGACGATGACGCCGCTTTGGTAGAAGCCCCGGAGCGGCACAACAGTTGTCCCTCCTGCGGCAACGACGCCTGGCAGCCGTCTGATCGTATCGAGCGAGCGATTCACCAGGGACCGGGCGTCTTCGTCCGCTGAGTAGCGTGGCTGTGGCAGATTCACGCCGGCCGTTATCACGTTGTCGAGCGCGAAACCGTAATTCACGTTCAGGAGATTTCGGACGCTGACCCACAGCAGCCCCGCCCCGACGAGGAGCAGGAACGAACAGGCCATCTGCGCGATGACGAGCGTGCGGCGCGTTGCGCGGACGGCGCGTCCTCCGGTACGACTGCGGGTGCCGTCGTGCAGGATCGAACTCAGCCTCATCGTGAACAAAGGAGACGCCGATACGAGACCGACGATCACTCCGGCCACGATGCCAAGGCCGATCGTGATGGCCACGACAGTCAGATCGACCTGAACGGCTGCATTCGTAACCAGTTCACGCCGACGCAGCGTCGAGAGGATGCTGAGCCCAAGCGCAAGCGCGGCGCCCGCGCCAACGGCGCCGATCAGCAGTCCCTCAACGAGCTGCTGACGGATTACGTCGAACCGTCCGGCGCCGATGGCCAACCGCGTTCCGAGCTCGCTGAGGCGCGTCCGTGAACGCGCGAACGCCAGGTTGCCCAGGTTTCCGAGCCCGATCACGAGCACGACGATCGACGCGCCCCAGAGCATCGAGAGCGGGCCCTCGACGTCGCGCACGACGACGTCTGACAGGGGCTCGACTGAGGTATAGAAGCCCGTGTTGATGAGAATCGGTTTGATCTTCGGCGACGTGCGCTCCAGATTGATCGCATCGAGCGCCTTCAGTTGGGCACGCACCTGATCGATCGTCGCTCCAGACTTCAAACGTCCGATACTGGTCCATCCGTTGTTGTGACGCGCATCGTCCGAGCGCTGCCGCTCGGTCAACGCCAGCGGTGTCCAGAAGCGAATGTCAGCGCCGCCAAACGTGAAGTCACGAGGCAACACGCCGACGATCGTGAACTCGCGTCCGGATACTCGCAGTGTGCGGCCCACGGCGGTGGGATCGCCGTTGTACAACTCGCGGAACAGCCGATCGCTCAGGATGATGCTCTGATCGTTTCCTGACGTCGCCTCACTGTCGAGGAACAGGCGGCCGTGAGCCGGCCGCGCGCGAAGCAGACGGAGGAGCGAGGGCGTTCCCACGATGCCGAGCGCGCGCGTGGGCACTCCAGCGATTTCCAATGTCACCGCTGAATAGTTGTAGAGCGCTTGCTCCCCCATGACCGTGACGTGGCGCAGTCGATCGTCGTAGTCTGGGGTGCTGCTCACCGTGCCCCACCGCTTCTCAAGGAGGGGGTATTGGTTGGCCATCAACAGGACGCGATCGGCTTCAGGGATCGGCAGCGGATGGAAGAGGACCCCGTTCACGCCGGCGACGATCGCGGCGTGGCCGCCAAGACAGATCGTCAGCGTGGCGAGCGCGGTCAGCGTGAAGCCACGGTCCTTCTGCAGGACGCGGATCGCCAGCTTCAGGTCGTGCAGCCAGCGATCGATGCCAAGAGAGAAACGCCACCGCGATTGGCGCTGCTCTTTCGGCGGCGCGCCGGTCGCCATGGCGAGGTCGTGAGCGAACGACGGCCAGGACGGAATCTCGGCGAGAGCGGTGGTCCACGCCTCTTCGTCGCTGGCCCCCCGCTCGATGAGGGCCGTGTATCGCGACTCGAGCTCGGCGGCGAGTTCCTCAACGACCTCGTCGAAGCGGTCCTCAGGTACATCGCGCCGCGAGAGATGGCGCCGAACGTGAGCGGTGAAGTCACGCATATTCGAGCCCGGCGGCGCGTTGCACCGCGGCCATGAACACACTCCATGTCTCGCGCTGCTGCGTCAGCTTTTTGCGCCCGGCGGCGGTGAGCTTGTAGAAGCGGCGTCGGCGTTGTCCGGCGCGTTCGATCCACCAGCCCGAGATGCTGCCTTGGGCTTCGAGGCGATAGAGAATCGGGTACAGCGACGCGACGTTGAAGACGACGGCGCCGTTGGAGCGCTGCTCGATTCGCGTGGCGATGTCGTAGCCATGCCGCGGCTCATCTTCGAGCTGCGCGAGTACCAGCAGTTCGGCGGTGCCTTTCTTGAGCGAATGTTCGTCGGCGGGTGCGCGCATATGTCGTAGTCATACATATATGACTTCAATCCACATGTCAAACGCCGGTGCAAGGACCTTTCGCGCGTCGGTGCGAGCCCGCTGACGCGGGTCGGTGCAAGGAGCTTTCGCGAGTCGGTGCCAGTCGCTGTCGTGCATCGGTGCGATACGCGGCCGTCGCACTCTCCGTTCGTTCTCCGCCTCTCCGTGCCTCCGTGTCGACCGTGGCATGCGAAGTCAGTGCAAGGCGTCCGCACAAGATCAATGATCGAACGATGCCCGTAAGCCCAGCGGCCGAGCAGTTGCTCCGCGATCTCGCCCCTCAAGTATTGGGCGCGACGATGCGCAAGTACGGCGATTTCGCGGCGGCCGAGGACGCGGTGCAGGAAGCCCTGATCGCTGCGGCGACGCAGTGGCCGCGTCAGGGCGTGCCCGACAATCCGCGTGGCTGGCTGATCCAGGTGGCTTCACGGCGGATGACCGATCACATTCGCAGTGAGAGCGCCCGCCGGCGGCGCGAGAGCGATGTCGCGCAGCAGAGTGACGAGGGAATCCCGGCCGTTGCGCGCGACGCGGACCAGGATGACACGCTCGTCCTGTTGTTCATGTGCTGCCACGAGAGCCTGACGTCCTCGTCGGCGATCGCGCTGACACTGCGCGCGGTTGGCGGCCTGACCACCGCAGAAATCGCGCGAGCGTATTTCGTACCCGACGCGACGATGGCCCAGCGGATCAGCCGCGCGAAGAGCACAATCAAAGCATCAGGGGTTCCGTTTGGCTGGCCCTCACGGGGTGAGCAGAAGGCGCGACTCCGATCGGTGCTGCACGTGTTGTACTTGATCTTCAACGAGGGCTACACGAGCAGCGACGGTGCGCAGTTGCTACGCCGCGATCTGGCCAGCGAAGCGATCCGGCTGACACGAGCGGTCCTTCGCAGCCTGCCCGATGACGGCGACGTAAAAGGATTGCTGGCGCTGATGCTGCTGACCGACGCACGCCGTGACGCGCGCACCGGTCCCTGCGGTGAGCTGATTTCACTCGACAAGCAGGACCGCACACGATGGGATCGCGCGCAGATCGATGAGGGCGTTGCTTTGGTCGGCGAGGCGTTGTCATCGGGCCCGGTCGGGCTGTATCAGCTCCAGGCGGCCATCGCCGCCGTGCACGACGAAGCCGAGCGTGCCGAAGACACCGACTGGCCACAAATCCTGGCGCTCTACAAGGTGCTGATGGGTATCTCTGACAATCCGATGATCGCGCTCAATCACGCGGTCGCGACGGCCATGGTCGAAGGTCCCGCCGCCGGCCTCGCCTTACTGCGCGGCCTTGATACCGACGGCCGCATCAAGAATCACCATCGCCTGCATGCGGTGCGGGCGCATCTGCTCGAGATGGCGGGCGATCACCCTGCGGCGATTGCCCACTATCAGGCGGCGGCCGCCAGGACGACCAGCGTTCCTGAACGGAACTATCTGATGGCTCAAGTCGGGCGGCTTTCAACGATGGTGCAATCGAACTGACGCTTGTCGGTGCAATCGGACCTACGCTTGTCCGTGCGAGCCCGCTGACGCAGTCGGTGCGAAT